>NZ_JBHTRF010000074.1:0-44395 GCF_042796115.1 Kitasatospora sp. NPDC056446
GACACAGGGAGTACCGACCGGCCCTTCGGCGCGGACGCGGGTTCAGACCGGCGGGATCAGACCCGCGAGGGCTCGCCCGCCTCGGCGGGGGCCGGAGCGGCCGCCTCGTCCGCCAGTTCCTGCCGGACGGCGGCCAGCGAGGGGTTGGCCCAGGCGCTGGCGACGCCCCAGTAGTAGAACGCGAGCGCGATCGCGGCCACGATCAGCAGGTCCCAGCCCTCGGGCAGGTAGCCGTGCCCGCCGAAGTCGCTGCTGCCCGCCCAGGAGACACCGGCCATCACGAACAGGTAGGCGACCATCCAGGCGCCCGCCTTGAGGTGCGGCTTCAGCTCGGCGAACGACTTGCGCAGCTCGTACCAGGCCCAGATCGGCAGACCGGCGGCCATCAGCAGGATGACCTTGCCGGTGAGCGGCCAGCGGGCCCAGTACAGCACCAGCGAGCCGAAGACCATCGCGACCGGGGCGATGACCGGCATGGCCCGGAGCCGGACCGGGCGGTTCAGGTCGGGGGCGAGGCGGCGCAGCGCCATCACGGCGACCGGGCCGGTGATGTACGAGATCACGGTGGCCACCGAGACGATCTCGGCCAGCGAGCCCCAGCCGCGGAAGACCGCGAGGAACAGGAAGGCGACCACCAGGTTGAGCACCAGCGCGGGGCGCGGGATGCCGGTCTTGGCGTCGACCCTGCCGAAGATCTTCGGGAGGTGGCCGTTCTCCTGCACGCCGTGGATCATGCGCGAGGTGGTGGCGGCGTAGATCATGCCGGTGCCGGACGGCGAGACGAAGGCGTCCGCGTACAGCACGATCGCGAGCCAGTTGATGCCCCAGGCGATGGCCAGGTCGGCCAGCGGCGAGGTGTAGGAGAGGCTGCTCCAGCCGTTCGACAGGTCGGCGGCGGGGATGGCGCCGAGGAAGGCGATCTGCAGCGCGACGTAGATCACCAGGGCGATCAGGATCGAGCCGATGACGGCCTTCGGCAGCGACTTGCCGGGGTTGCGGGCCTCGCCGGCCAGGTTGAGCGGGGACTGGAAGCCGTTGAACGCCCAGACGATGCCGGAGACCGCGACGGCGGTGAACACCGCGCTCCAGCCGTTCGGCGCGAAGCCGCCGTGGTCGGTGAAGTGGGAGGTGTCGAAGTGCGCGAGGAGCAGCGCACCGGCGGTCAGCGTCGGCACGACGACCTTGAAGACGGTGATCGCCGTGTTGGTCTTGGCGAACAGCGTGATCGCGAACCAGTTCAGGGCGAAGTAGACCAGGAGCAGCACACTGGCGAGCGCCACGCCGCTGAGGGTCAGCTCCTTGCCGTCGTACAGCCCCTTCGCCCAGTCGAAGTGCCAGGAGCTCATGTACTGGACGGAGGCGGTGGCCTCGCCGGGGATGACCGAGACGATGGCGATCCAGTTGGCCCAGGCGGCCAGGTAGCCGGCCAGCGAGCCGTGCGAGTACTGGCCGTACCGGACCATGCCGCCGGCCTTGGGGAACATCGAGCCCAGCTCGCTGTAGGTCAGCGCGATGGTGAGCGCCACCGCGGCGCCGATCACCCAGGCCAGGATCGAGGCCGGTCCGGCGAGCCTGGCGGCCCGCTCGGCACCGAAGAGCCACCCGGATCCGATGATCGATCCCAGCCCGACCGCGGTCAGGCTGATGGTGCCGAGCGATCGGCGGTAGTTCTGGTGTGATGCCGTCGGCGCTTCGGGCTCACTCAACGTATCGGTCCTCTCGCTCGGGGTTCATCGGGTGGTGTCGGTGTTTTTGAGATTTTGCGTCGCTATTCCGGACAAACGCACAGCAGCTTATGGTCCGAAAACGGGCGAATACCTCAGGGGAAGCTCAAACCGTTCGATCGTTGCCATCTCGTGTCCGCTTTCCGGACCGGTGGGCCCGCGCGGAGAGACCGGCGCCACACCGCCACGGGGGGTGGGGGTGCGGGGGACGGTCGAAAACCGGCCGGGAAAAAGGAAATTCCCCGCGGGTTCCTTTCGGATCCCACGGGGAAATCTTTTGTGTCCGAGGGGGGACTTGAACCCCCACGCCCGATAAAGGGCACTAGCACCTCAAGCTAGCGCGTCTGCCATTCCGCCACCCGGACAGGGTGTGTGCTTCGGGGGTTTTTCTCTCGCCCCCTCGGCGACAGAGAGAACATTACCAGGGTTCTGGAGTGCTTCTCACCTGCGTTTCCTCGGGTCCGCGCCGGGCCCGCCCCCCGCCGGGCCCGCCCATGGCCGTCCCGCCCCCGCCGCCCCGTCGGCCCCGCCCGGCCGCCCTGCCGGGCCTTCCCGGGCCGTCCCCGGGCCGGCAGAGGTTGGTACGGCTGGTGAACGCGCTCGAACCCCGCCCGAAGCGGTGGCGACCGCGAAGGAACCGGTCGACTCCACCACCGCTCGCGATCGGTTCCGGCCGGAAACGGTCCGACACGGGCAACTTGTCGACGGTGCCACAGCCGCCGCAGCCGCTCTCCTAGCCTCTGTGGACCGAGGGCGCCATGAGCGGATCGCCTGATTCCCGGGTCGCGGACGAAGGGCGGCTGGACGTGGAGCAGATCAGCGGGACGGCGGAGGCCGAACCGAGACGCGGCAGGCCGGGGGACGAGCCGGGCGAGGACGCCGGGCCCGACGGCCCGACAGGCGGTTGTCCGCCCGGAGGCCCGGCCGAGGGCGTGTGGCGCTTCCCGGTGCCCGCCACGGAAGCCTCGGTGCCGCGCACCAGGCACGCGGTGCGCGACCGGCTGCTGGCCCAGGGCATGGGCGGGGTGCGCTACCAGGAGCTGGTGGACGACCTGCTGCTGATCGTCTCGGAGCTGGTGAGCAACGCGGTGACGCACGCGGCCGAGCTGTCGCCGGAGGTGGTCACCGAGCTGTCGGTGCGCGGCGGCTGGGTGCGGGTGTCGGTCGAGGACGGCGACCCGTACCGGCCGAAGGCGCTGGAGAGCGACACCGGGCGCACCGGCGGGCGCGGCCTGCTGCTGGTGAAGAGCGTCACATTGCAGGCCGGCGGGGTGTGCGACGTCGAGCGGACGGGGGAGGGCGGCAAGGTCATCTGGGCCTCGCTGCCCGTCCCCCCGGAGCCCGATCGCTGACCGGGCGGCAGGCCCGGCCGGAGACGGCACCCGGGCGACCGAAGACGGTACCCGGGCGGCCGGAACGACCGGAGCGGCCCGAGCGGCCGGAACGGCGCACCGGCTACCAGTCCCGCCCGGCGATCTCCCGGATCCCCGGCAGCGCGGCCTCGAACACCGTCTCGAACCAGACGGAGAACGGCCGCTCGGCCCGCAGCTCCCGCAGCTCCTGCGCGGTCACGAAGGCGTAGTCGTCCACCTCGTCCGGGTTCGGTTCGACCGGTGCCGTGGCCAGCCCCACGAAGAGGTGGTTCCACTCCCGCTCGATCAGCCCGGAGGCCTCGTCGGGCAGGTCGTAGCGGACGGTGCCGGCCTCGCAGAGCAGGGCCGGGGCGATGCCGAGCTCCTCCGTGGTGCGCCGGGCGGCGGCGACGAAGGGCGCCTCGTCCGGGTACGGGTGGCCGCAGCAGGTGTTCGACCAGACGCCGGGGGAGTGGTACTTGCCGAGGGCCCGGCGCTGGAGCAGCAGGCGGCCCTGGCGGTCGAAGAGGAACACCGAGAAGGCGCGGTGCAGCCGGCCCGGCTGCTGGTGGGCCCAGTGCTTCTCGGCGGTGCCGATCGTGACGCCCTCGTCGTCGACCAGTTCCAGGAGGATCTCGGCACCGGGGGCCGAACCGGCCTGTGGTGCGGTCGTCACATCGGCCTCGACGTCGAGGCCGGTGTCGATCTCGGCGTCGAAGTGCGTCTGGTCGGTCGGCGGACTCTGCGGCATGGGGCCTCTTTCCGGGAGCGGGAGCAACGGGAGCATCGGGTGCGTCCGGCGCACCGGGCGGCGCGCGGCGGACGCAGCGGGGGCACCGGCGCCGGCGTCGGGCTCCAGTCTGCCGTATGGGTGGCACCGGGTTGGGGTCCCACGCACAACCGGGCGGATCATGACCCGGAGGAGTCGAAAACCGTGCAGAGACGGGTCAGAGAAGCGCCCGTAAGGGTCACGATCGTCGCAGAACCGTTCGACGGGCGTTCGGGGACCGTTCGACGCTCCGGGCGACCCGGCCCGACCGCCCGCGTGAGCGCCCGCGCGGGCCCCGGCCCGACCGCCCGCGTGAACCGGGTGTCGAGCGCCGGCCACCTCTCCGTCACCGCCCCGTCTCCGGGCGCGTTCGGGCAGGTCGCCCAAGTCGCCTACCATCACATACGACACGGTGCCCGGATCCGTGCCGGCACCGGCGCGCCGCTGCCCGGTCCGGTCGCACACCGGTCCGGCGAAGCAGCGCCCGCCCTTCGGCACGGCCCGCGCGCACAGCACGACGGATCAGGAGACCCCGCATGATCGGCCTCGTTCTGGCAGCCGGCGCCGGCCGCCGGCTGCGCCCGTACACCGACACCCTGCCCAAGGCACTGGTGCCGGTCGACGGGGAGCGGACCGTCCTGGACCTCACCCTCGGCAACTTCGCCGAGGTCGGTCTGCGGGACGCCGCGATCGTCGTCGGCTACCGCAAGGAGGCGGTGTACGACCGCAAGGACGCCCTGGAGAGCAAGTACGGCGTCAAGCTCCACCTGGTCGAGAACGACAAGGCCGAGGAGTGGAACAACGCGTACTCGCTCTGGTGCGCCCGCGAGCTGTTCTCCGAGGGCCTGCTGCTGGCCAACGGCGACACCGTCCACCCCGTCTCGGTCCAGCGCACCATGCTGGAGGGCAACCGGCGCCTGGCCGAGGCCGGCACCGCCCCCGGCATCCTGCTGGCCCTCGACACGGTGAAGAAGCTCGCCGACGAGGAGATGAAGGTCGTCGTCGACCCGGCCGCCGGCATGCGCCGCATCACCAAGCTGATGGACCCGTCCGAGGCCAGCGGCGAGTACATCGGCGTCACGGTGATCAACCCGTCCGCGGCCGCCGACCTGACCGACGCGCTGCGCGCCACCTACGAGCGCGACCCGCAGCTGTACTACGAGGACGGCTACCAGGAGATGGTCAACCGCGGCCTGCGGATCGACGTGCAGCCGATCGGCGAGGTCTCCTGGGTCGAGGTCGACAACCACGACGACCTGGCGAAGGCGCGGGAGATCGCGTGCCAGTACTGACCCGACTGGTCCCGTCGCCGCTGTTCGTGGAGATCCGCTCGGGCGCGCTGGACGCGCTCGGCGGGATCCTCGCGGACCAGCGGCTGTCGGCCTCGGGCCGGATCGCGGTGGCGATCAGCAACGGCTCCGGCGCGGCGATGCGCCGGCGCCTGGAGCCGGCCCTGCCCGGTGCCGACTGGTACAACGTCGACGACGGCAGCCTGGACAGCGCGGTGAGCCTGGCCGAGTCGATGCGCGGCGGCCACTACGACGCGATCGTCGGCCTCGGCGGCGGGAAGATCATCGACGCCGCCAAGTACGCCGCCGCCCGGGTCGGCCTGCCGCTGGTCGCGGTCGCCACCAACCTGGCCCACGACGGCATCTGCTCCCCGGTCTCGACCCTGGACAACGACGCCGGCCGGGGCTCCTACGGGGTGCCCAGCCCGATCGGCATCATCGTCGACCTGGACGTGATCCGGCAGGCCCCGCAGCGCTTCGTGGCGGCCGGCATCGGTGACGTCGTCTCCAACATCTCGGCCTGCGCGGACTGGGAGTTGTCGCACGCGGTCACCGGCGAGCCGGTGGACGGACTGGCCGTCGCGATGGCCCGCTCGGCGGGCGAGAACCTGCTGCGGCACCCAGGGAACACTCAGGATCAGGACCTCCTGACGGCCCTCGCCGAGGCCCTGGTACTGTCCGGCATCGCGATGAACATCGCGGGCAGCACCCGGCCTTCCTCGGGCGCCTGCCACGAGATCTCGCATGCCCTTGACGTGCTGTATCCCAAGCGGTCCGCCCAGCACGGCGAACAGGTCGGCCTCGGTGCCGCGTTCGCCAGCTTCCTGCGGGGCGAGCGCGAGCTGACCGGTCTGATCGTGGAGCGCCTGGCGAGCCACGGGCTGCCGGTGACCGCCGCTCAGATCGGCTTCACCGAAGCGGAGTTCACCGAAGCGGTGCACTACGCTCCGAACACCCGCCCGGGGCGCTTCACCATCCTTGAACACCTCGACCTCTCCCCCTCCGCTATCAGGGACGCGTACGCCGACTATGTCCAAGCCGTCAACAGCTGACCCCTCCACCACGGGCGCCGAACGGCCCCCGGTGGACCTGACCCGCCGCCCCTCGATCGAGGAGCTGCGCGCGGTGATCCACCCGGAGGGCATGCTCCAGCGCCGCAGCGCCGAGCACTGGGCCGGGCGCCTGTACATGCGGAGGATCTCGCTGCGGATCACCCGCGTGCTCTCCACCATGACGGCGATCACGCCCAACGGCCTGACGTACCTGATGATGGTCACCGGCATCCTGGCCGGTGCCGCGCTGGTGGTGCCGGGCATCGGCGGCGCGGTCCTGGGCGCCGTGCTGATCCAGCTCTACCTGCTGCTGGACTGCGTGGACGGCGAGGTGGCCCGCTGGCGCCGGCAGACCTCGCTCACCGGCGTCTACCTGGACCGGGTCGGCCACTACATGTCCGAGGCGGCGCTGCTGACCGGGCTCGGCCTGCGCGCCACCGACCTGCTGCACCGCGAGGGCGGCGGCTCGCACTGGGAGTGGGCCTTCCTCGGCACGCTGGCCGCGCTGGGCGCGATCCTGATCAAGTCCGAGACGGACCTGGTGGACGTGGCCCGGGCCCGCAGCGGCCTGACGGCCGTCGAGGACAGCGCCTCGGTGCCGCGCTCGTCCACCGTCGCCAAGGCCCGCCGGGCGGCGTCCCTGCTGAAGTTCCACCGTCTGGTCGGGGCGGTCGAGGCCTCGCTGTTCATCCTCGCGGCGGGGATCGCCGACGCGGTGCACGGCGGCCTGTTCTTCACCCGCCTCGCGGTGGTCGTCCTGGCGGCGATCGCGATGCTGCAGACCGTGCTGCACCTGCTGAGCATCGTCCTGTCGAGCAGGCTGCGATGAGCGCGCCCACCACCGCGGAGGACTTCCGCCTCGGCGCCGTGATCATCACCATGGGCAACCGGCCCGCCGAGCTCAACGCCCTGATCGAGTCCGTCCGCGCCCAGGAGGGCCCCGCGGTCGAGCTGGCCGTGGTCGCCAACGGCGCCCCGCTGCCCCCGCTGCCGGAGGGCGTGCGCAGTGTGGAGCTGCCGGAGAACCTCGGCATCCCCGGCGGCCGCAACGTCGGCATCGAGCTGTTCGGCCGGGACGGCGCGGAGGTGGACGCGGTCCTCTTCCTGGACGACGACGGCCGGCTGCCGCGCACCGACTCGGCCCGGCTGCTGCGCGAGGCCTTCGCCGCCGACCCGGAGCTGGGCATCGTCTCCTTCCGGATCGCCGACCCGGACACCGGGGCCACCCAGCGCCGGCACGTCCCCCGGCTGCGCGCCAGCGACCCGCTGCGCTCGTCCCGGGTGACCACCTTCCTGGGCGGCGCGAGCGCGGTGCGCTGCAAGGTGTTCGAGGGGGCCGGCCAGCTGCCCGCCGAGTTCTTCTACGCCCACGAGGAGACCGACCTCGCGTGGCGCGCGGCGGACGCGGGCTGGGCGATCGACTACCGGGCGGACGTGGTGCTGCACCACCCCACGACCTCGCCCGCCCGTCACGCCACCTACTTCCACAACGTGGCCCGCAACCGGGTCTGGCTCGCGAGGCGGAACCTTCCGGCCCTGTTGGTGCCTCTCTATCTGGGAACCTGGTTCCTGCTCACCCTGGCCCGCCGCCCCTCGCCCGAGGCGCTGAAGGCCTGGTGGGGCGGATTCCGGGCGGGTTGGCGCGAACCCTGCGGTCCGCGACGGCCCATGCGATGGCGTACCGTTTGGCAACTGACCAGGCTGGGCCGACCACCGATCATCTGATCTGATCGAATGATCGATCGCCGCGGCCGGTGACCACACACCGGCCGGCTCCCCCGAGATCCCAGTGGATCCCCCTCGGCGCAAGGCCGGCGGACCCCGCCGACCGGCCGCGCCCCGACCGATCCCGCGTGAAGGACGAATGTGTCGACAGTGAGTGAACCCGTCAACCTCTCGACCCCGAGGGGGGTGGACGCGGGCCTGACCGCCAAGCAGCTTGCGGACAAGTACGGCCTGTCGGTGAGCGGCGCCCGGCCGGGTCTGTTCGCCTACACCAAGCAGCTCTGGGCCCGGCGCTACTTCATCTGGGCCTTCGCCACCGCCCGCCTGGTGGCCCAGTACACCGACGCCAAGCTCGGTCAGCTCTGGCAGGTCGTGACCCCGCTGCTCAACTGCGCGGTCTTCTACCTGGTCTTCGGCATCATCCTGCAGAGCAAGAACGGGTTCCCGCCGGACACCTACATCGCCTGGCTCTGCATCGGCGTCTTCGTCTTCCAGTTCACCCAGAACGCGGTGCAGTCCGGCACCCGGGCGATCTCCGACAACCTCGGCCTGATCCGTGCGCTGCACTTCCCCCGCGCCAGCCTCCCGATCGCCTTCACCGTGATCCAGCTCCAGCAGCTGCTGATCTCGATGGTGGTGCTCGTCGTCACCGTGCTGGCCAGCGGCATCACCCCGGGCAAGACCTGGCTGCTGATCGTCCCGGCGCTGTTCCTGCAGACCATGTTCAACACCGGCATCTCCCTGGTGATGGCCCGGATCGGCGCCAAGACCAGTGACATCTCCCAGCTGATCCCGTTCGTGATGCGGGCCTGGATGTTCCTGTCCGGCGTGATGTTCAGCATCCAGGACAAGATCCAGACCTGGCCGCACTACATCCAGACGCTGATGGCCCTCAACCCGGCGTCGGTGTACATGGACCTGCTCCGGCACGCCTTCGCGCCGATCATCTACAACAAGCACCAGCCCGTCCACCAGTCGCTTCCGCCGCACCAGTGGGTGTACGGCATCAGCTGGGCGGTCGGCATGTTCGTCATCGGATACGTCTTCTTCTGGAAGGCCGAGGAGGAGTACGGCCGTGGCTGACGTCGACGTGAGCAAGACCGACATCGTCCGGGACACCGAGGTGGCCCGCGAGCCCACCGTCGTCGTCGACGACGTGCACATCGTCTACCGGGTGCACGGCGCCGGCTCCGGCAAGGGCAGCGCGACCTCGGCGATCAGCCGGATCATCAGCCGCAAGCGCGCGTCCGGCGTGCGCGAGGTGCACGCGGTGAAGGGCATCAGCTTCACCGCGTACAAGGGCGAGGCGATCGGCCTGATCGGCTCCAACGGCTCCGGCAAGTCGACCATGCTGGCCGCCATCGCGGGCCTGCTGCCGACCGAGAAGGGCGGCATCTACACCAACGGCCAGCCCTCGCTGCTGGGTGTCAACGCCGCACTGATGAACGAGCTCACCGGCGAGCGCAACGTCATCCTGGGCTGCCTGGCGATGGGGATGACCCCGGCCCAGGTGAAGGCCCGCTACCAGGAGATCGTCGAGTTCTCCGGCATCAACGACAAGGGCGACTTCATCTCCCTGCCGATGCGCACCTACTCCTCCGGCATGGGCGCCCGTCTGCGCTTCTCGATCGCCGCCGCGAAGACCCACGACGTGCTGCTGATCGACGAGGCGCTCGCCACCGGCGACCAGGCCTTCCAGCAGCGCAGCAAGCGCCGCATCGACGAACTGCGCGGGTCCGCCGGTACGGTCTTCCTGGTCAGCCACGACAACAACTCGATCCGCGAGGTCTGCGAGCGGACCATCTGGATCGAGGCCGGCGAGCTGGTCATGGACGGTCCCACCGACGAGGTCGTCGGCCGCTACGAGCGCGGCGAACGCCCGTAGCACCCCGCCAGGGCCGGTTCCGGAACCTCCGGGACCGGCCCTGCCGCTTGCCCGCGCGGTTACCCCGGGTGGCCGCCGCCGCGGGGGTGAGCACCCCGGTCGGCGGGCGGGGCGGTCTTCTCCGGCGCGGCTCGCGGTGTCAGGCTGGTGGGCGCGTGGGCGGTGTGCCGGACGGGGCGCCCGCGCTCGGACGCGTGTCCGAGTCGGACCGGTGGTACCCAGCGGTGTAGAACGGGGGAGTGACAGCAGTGTCGGCTTCGGCCCAGCCCAGTGATACGCCGGTGAACCGTTCCGCAGGTCGGACCCTGGAGAAGGCGGGCGCCGAGAACTTCCCGGTCGCCCCGTTCTTCCTGCCCGCGGCGTGGCGCGGCGACCTGATGGCGGTGTACGGCTTCGCCCGTCTGGTCGACGACGCCGGCGACGGGGACCTCGCCGACCCGGCCACCACCGCCCGCCTGCTCGGGGTCGGGCAGGCACCCCCGGCCACCCCTTCGGACCAGTCCGGCCCGCCCACCGCGCGGGAGACCGCCTTCCGGCTCGCCCTGCTCGACGGACTGGAGCACGACCTCGACCGGGTGTTCGAGACCGCGCTGCACCCCTCGGCCGCGGACGGCCCCCGCCACCCGCTGATGCGGGCCCTGGTCCCGCTGGTCGACCGGCACGGCCTGACCCCCGAGCCGTTCCGCCGTCTGATCGAGGCCAACCGGGTGGACCAGACCACCGCCCGCTACGCCACCTACGAGGACCTGATCGGCTACTGCACGCTCTCCGCGGACCCGGTCGGCCGCCTCGTCCTGGCCATCGCGGGCGTCTCCACCCCCGAGCGGATCGAGCTGTCCGACGCGATCTGCAGCGGCCTCCAGGTCGTCGAACACCTCCAGGACGTCGCCGAGGACCTCGCCCGGGGCCGGATCTACCTCCCGGCCGAGGACCTCGAACGCTTCGGCGTCACCGAACAGGACCTCGCCGCCCCCTCCGCCGACGGCGCCGTCCGGGAGCTGATCGCCTTCGAAGCGGAGCGGGCCCGCACCCTGCTCGATCACGGCGCACCATTGGTAGGTACGGTTCGGGGGAGGCTCCGACTGCTCCTGGCGGGATTCACCGCCGGCGGCTACGCGGCCCTGGCGGCCGTCGAGGACGCCGGGTACGACGTACTCGCCCGGCAGGCGAAGCCCGACAAGCGCCGCCTCGCAGCGAAGGCGGCGGCAATCTTCGCGAAGGGAAGGTGAACGCCCGCGTGGCGGCATCACCACTGGCGTCGGCCCAGGTCATGGCGGCGTACCGGTACTGCGAGGCAGTCACCGGCCTACAGGCGCGCAACTTCAGCTACGGCATCCGCCTGCTGCCCGAGCCCAAGCGGCTGGCCATGTCGGCCCTGTACGCCCTGGCCCGCCGGGTGGACGACATCGGCGACGGCGACCTCCCGGCCGACCGCAAGGCCGAGGCGCTGCTGCGCACCCGGGAACTGGTGGACGAGGTCCGCTCCGGGGTGGTCGCCGAGGACGACACCGACCCGATCAAGGTCGCCCTGGCCGACGCGGCCCGGCGCTTCCCGATCCCGCTCGGCGGCTTCGACGAACTGATCGACGGCGTCGAGATGGACCTCAAGGGCGCCGAGTACCAGACGTACGAGGAGCTGAAGGTCTACTGCCGCTGCGTGGCGGGTGCGATCGGCCGCCTCTCGCTGGGCGTCTACGGCTGCGACGACCCCGAGCGCGGGGCGGACTACGCGGACACCCTGGGCCTGGCGCTCCAGCTCACCAACATCCTGCGCGACCTGCGCGAGGACGCCCTGACCGGCCGCACCTACCTGCCCACCGAGGACCTGGCCCGGTTCGGCTGCGAGCAGGGCTTCGCCCTGCCCAAGCCGCCGGTCGGCGCGGACTTCACCGGCCTGGTCTCCTTCGAGGCCGCGCGCGCCCAGGCCGCCTTCGAGGAGGGCCTGCGGCTGCTGCCGATGCTCGACCGCCGCAGCCGCGCCTGCACCGCCGCGATGGCCGGGATCTACCACCGGCTGCTCGGCCGGATCGCCGCCGACCCCGAGTCGGTCCTGCGCGGCCGGGTCTCGCTGCCGGGCTGGGAGAAGGCGTACGTGGCGCTTTCCGGGCTCGCCGGGGGGCGTTCTTGATTCTCGCGACAGTTCTGTCACGCTGTGTCAGCGGGGAATCACGTGCGGGTAGTTCCGTGTTGACCGAACGAGTACCGGCTTCAGTGACCGCCTCCGGGCGGTCCAGCGACTGCAAGGGGGAGGGCCGATGACCGGGCGAGCCGATGCCGCGCGCCCGGCCGCCGTCGTGGTCGGCGGCGGTCTGGCCGGAATCACCGCGGCGCTGCGCCTGGCCGAGGCGGGCCACCGGGTCACCCTCGCCGAGGGGCGGCCCCGGCTCGGCGGCCTCGCCTTCTCGTTCAAGCGCGGCGACCTGACCGTGGACAACGGCCAGCACGTCTACCTGCGCTGCTGCACCGCCTACCGAGGCCTGCTGGAGCGGCTCGGCGCCACCCGGCTGGTCCACCAGCAGGACCGCCTGGACGTCCCGGTGCTCTCCGTCACCGGCACCGCGGCCGCCCCGGTGCGCACCCTCGGGCGGCTCCGGCGGGCCGGCCTGCCCGTCCCCCTGCACCTGGCCGCCAGCCTGGCCCGCTACCCGCACCTGTCCCCGGCCGACCGCGCCCGGGTGGTCCGCGGCGCGCTCGCCCTGAAGGGCCTGGACCTCGCCGACCCGGCGCTGGACCGGATCTCCTTCGGCGAGTGGCTGCGCCGCAACGGACAGAACGCCGCCACCCAGGCGGCCCTGTGGGACCTGGTCGGCGTCGCCACCCTGAACGCCCGGGCCGACCAGGTGTCGATGGCGCTCGCGGCCAAGGTCTTCCAGACCGGCCTGCTCTCCGACCCGGGAGCGGCCGACATCGGCATCGCCGCCGCCCCGCTCGGCGCGATCCACCACGACTGGGCGCTCGCCGAACTGGAGCGCGCCGGGGTCACGGTGCTGCTGCGCGCCCGGGTGGCGGAGCTCAAGCCGGCCTCGCCGCAGCACGCGGTGCGCCTGGAGGACGGGCGGCTGCTGACCGCCGACACCGTCGTCCTGGCCGGCGCCCAGGACAGCGCGGCGGCCCTGCTGCCGCCCAACGCGATCCCGGAGCAGGAGCGGCTGGCCGACCTCGGCATGTCGCCGATCCTCAACGTGCACGTGATCTACGACCGCAAGGTGCTGCGCCGGCCGTTCTTCGCCGCGCTCGGCTCCCCGGTCCAGTGGGTCTTCGACCGCACGGCGCACTCCGGCCTGGCCGCCACCGAGCTCGGCCGGGCCCACCCGGGCTCCCAGTACCTGGCGCTCTCGCAGTCCGCCGTGCAGGACGAGATCGACCTGCCGGTCGCCGAACTGCGCGAGCGCTACCTCCCCGAGCTGGGCCGGCTGCTGCCGGCCGCCGCCGGGGCCGAGGTGCTCGACTTCTTCGTCACCCGCGAGCGCACCGCGACCTTCGACCCGGCCCCGGGCAGCGGGGCACTGCGCCCCCCGGCCCGCACCGGGGTCCCCGGCCTGCTGCTGGCCGGCTCGTGGACGGCCACCGGCTGGCCCGCGACCATGGAGGGCGCCGTGCGCAGCGGCCACGCCGCCGCCGACGCCGCGCTCGCCGAGACCGGCACCCGGGTGCCGGTGGACGGCGGCGACGGGAGGTGGCCCCGGTGACGGCGGGCCCCGCTGCCGGAGAGCCCGCCAGAGCCGACGGGCGTACCGTCGAGCGCACCGGCGGAATCGGTCGGACCGGCCGCACCGACACCGTCGGCACCGGCGCCACCGGCACCACTCGAATCGACACCAGCCGTAGCGACGGCATCCGGCCGCCCCGTGCGGTCCGGCACCACGAGGGAGAGGGAACGCACGTGGAGTCACGCACCGGCTTCGCCGTCGGAGGCACGGCGCACGCCGAACCGGTCTCGGTGCCGGAGCTGCTCGCCCGCAGCCGTACGCTCTGCACCCCGCCGCTACGGGCCGCCGTCGCCCGTTTGGCCGCACCGATGGACACCGTCGCGGCCTACCACTTCGGCTGGATCGACCGGGACGGCACCCCGGCCGCGGGGGACGGCGGCAAGGCCGTGCGCCCCGCGCTGGCGCTGCTGTCCGCCCAGGCCACCGGTGCGGGGCCGGAGGCGGGGGTGCCCGGCGGGGTCGCCGTTGAACTGGTGCACAACTTTTCCCTCCTCCATGATGATCTGATGGACGGTGACGAGACCCGACGGCACCGGGCCACCGCCTGGACGGTCTTCGGTCCGGCCCAGGCGATCCTGGTCGGCGACGCCCTGGCGACGCTCGGCACGGAGGTGCTGCTCGACGCCGCGGTGACCGGCGGCGCGAGCCCCACCGACGCCGCCCGCGCCGTCCGGCTGCTGACCACGGCGACCCGCAGGCTGATCGACGGCCAGGCCAGGGACGTCGCCTTCGAACAGCGCGACAGCGTGACCGTCGCGGAGTGCCTGGAGATGGAGGGTGGCAAGACGGCGGCACTGCTGGCCGCCGCCTCGGCGATCGGCGCGGTCCTGGCCGGGGCCGACGACAAGGTCTCCGACTCCCTCCAGCGCTACGGCCACCACCTGGGACTGGCCTTCCAGGCGGTGGACGACCTGCTCGGCATCTGGGGCGCCACCGAGGTCACCGGCAAGCCGCACTGGGGCGACCTGCGCCAGCGCAAGAAGTCCCTGCCGGTCGCCGCCGCACTCGCCGAGGGCGGCCCGGCCTCGCGCCGGCTCGCCGAACAGCTGGCCGACCCGAAGGGACGCGGCGAGGAGGGCGAGCCCGAGCTCGCCGCCCGGGCCGCGCTCATCGAGGAGGCCGGCGGCCGGGCCTGGACCCAGGAGGAGGCCCGCCGCCAGCACACGACTGCCCTCGCCGCCCTGGACGAGGTGCCCATGACCGACGAGGTGCGCGAGCACTTCGTCGCACTCGCCGAATTCGTGGTGGTACGAGAGAGGTGACGTTACGTTGACAGCAACCGCGGACGGCCGGCTCGACCCTGAGTACGATTCCGAGCCGGTCGCGGTGGGCGACCGCCCCCCGGCCCTGCTGGGCACGGGGCGGTGGCAGCCCGAGGACGCCGACCGGCTGCCGGCCGGCGAAGCGGACCACGGACCGGCCGACGCGCGGGAGGCCCTGGCCCGCGCCACCACCCACCTGCTCTCGCTGCAGTCCTCCGAGGGCTGGTGGAAGGGTGACCTGGAGACCAACGTCACCATGGACGCCGAGGATTTACTGCTCCGCCAGTTCCTCGGGATCCGCACCGAGGAGCAGACGAACGCCACCGCCGAGTGGATCCGCTCCCAGCAGCGTGAGGACGGCACCTGGGCCACCTTCCACGGCGGACCGCCCGAACTCTCCACCACCGTCGAGGCGTACGTCGCGCTCAAACTGGCCGGCGACGACCCGAACGCCCCGCACATGCTGGCCGCCGCGCGGTACGTCCGCTCCGCGGGCGGCATCGCGGCCGCCCGGGTGTTCACCCGGATCTGGCTGGCCCTGTTCGGCTGGTGGCCCTGGGCGCGGCTGCCCGAGATGCCGCCCGAGATCATCTTCCTGCCCAAGTGGCTGCCGCTGAACATCTACGCCTTCGGCTGCTGGGCCCGTCAGACCATCGTCCCGCTGACCGTCGTCTCGGCGCACCGGCCCGTCCGCCCGGCGCCGTTCCCGCTCACCGAGCTGCACACCGACCCGGACGACCCCTGCCCCGAACGGCCGCTCGCCCCCGCCACCTCCTGGGACGGCATGTTCGAGCGCCTCGACAAGGCGCTGCACGCCTACCACCGCCGGGCCTTCCGCCCGCTGCGTCGGCTCGCCGTCTCCCAGGCCTGCCGCTGGATCATCGAACGCCAGGAGGCCGACGGCTGCTGGGGCGGCATCCAGCCGCCCGCCGTCTACTCGCTGATCGCCCTGCACCTGGAGGGCTACGAGCTGGAACACCCGGTGATGCAGGCCGGACTCTCCTCCTTCGACCGCTTCACCGTGCACACCGAGGACGGCAAGCGCTGGATGGAGGCCTGCCAGTCCCCGGTCTGGGACACCTGCCTGGCCACCATCGCGCTGGCCGACGGCGGGGTCCCCGCCGACCACCCGGCGCTGGTCTCCGCCGTCGACTGGATGCTCGGCGAGGAGATCCGCAAGCGCGGCGACTGGTCCGTCCAGCGCCCCGGCCTCCCGGCCGGCGGGTGGGCCTTCGAGTTCGAGAACGACACCTACCCCGACATCGACGACACCGCCGAAGTCGTCCTGGCACTGCGCCGGGTGGCCCACCCCGACCCGGCCAAGGTCGGCGCGGCGGTGGACCGGGGCGTGCTGTGGAACCTCGGCATGCAGTCCAAGAACGGCGCCTGGGCCGCCTTCGACGTCGACAACACCAGCACGCTGCCCAACAAGCTGCCGTTCTGCGACTTCGGCGAGGTCGTCGACCCGCCGTCCGCCGACGTCACCGCCCACGTGGTCGAGATGCTCGCGGAAACCGGCCGCGCCCGCGACCCCCGCACCCGGCGCGGCATCGAATGGCTGCTGCGCAACCAGGAGGCCGACGGCTCCTGGTTCGGCCGCTGGGGCACCAACTACATCTACGGCACCGGCTCGGTGCTGCCCGCGCTCGTCGCGGCCGGCGTCCCCGACGAGCACCCGGCGATCCGCCGGGCGGTGCGCTGGCTGGAGGACCGGCAGAACGCCGACGGCGGCTGGGGCGAGGACATGCGCTCCTACGACGACCCGGCGCGCTGGGCCGGGCGCGGCGACTCCACCGCCTCGCAGACCGCCTGGGCGCTGATGGCGCTGCTCGCGGCCGACGAGGGCCCGCAGGGCCGCGCCAACCCGGCGGTGGAACGCGGCGTGGACTGGCTGGTGCGCACCCAACTGCCCGAGGGCACCTGGGACGAGCCGCAGTTCACCGGCACCGGCTTCCCGTGGGACTTCTCCATCAACTACCACTTGTACCGGCTCGTCTTCCCGGTCACCGCGCTCGGCCGCTACGTCCACGGCTCCCCGGGCATGGCGACGCCGGGCGGCACCCCGACCACCAGGGCGGCCCGGTGACCACCGCCCCCCTGCTGGTGCTCTGCGCCCTGGGCCCCGAGGTCTGGGCCCTGCGCGGCGGCGACTGGCGCGGCTCGCCCGGCGGCTCCCCGGTGCTGGTACGCACCGGGGTCGGCCGACGGCGCGCCTCAGTGGCCGTCCGCCGGCTGCTCGGCTCCGCCCCCGGCGGCTACGGCGCGGTCGTCGTGGCCGGGTTCGGTGCCGCGCTCGGCCCGGGCGTGCTGCCCGGCGACGTCGTCGCGGCGGACGGCGTCCGGGACGCCGAGGGCCACCTGTACCCCGTCGGCTCCGGGTCGGAGCTCACCCGGGCGCTGAAGGGCCGCGGCCTGACCGTCCACACCGGGGTCCACCACACCGCCGACCACGTGGTGCGCGGCATCGAGCGGCGGGCACTGCACCTCCAGGGCGCGCTCGCCGTCGACATGGAGGCCGCCGCCGTCCTGGCCGCGCTGCGCGAGGTGCGGCCGGCGCTGCCCGCCGCTGTCCTGCGGGTGGTGGTCGACACCCCCGAGCGGGAACTGCTGCGGCCGGGCACCCTCCCGGCCGGGGTGCGCGCCTGGCGGACCCTGCGGGCGACCGTACCGGCGCTGGTCGACTGGTACCGGCAGGAGAGCGCGCCCCGCCCCGCAGACCTGAACCACCCCACATCCTCGACGCTCCCCCAGGAGGCGAGCTAGCCATGGCCATGCCGTTGCGCCAGACCGTGCGGGTCGGCACCTACCTCATGCAGCAGAAGCTCCTCAAGCGACGGGACAAGTTCCCGCTGATCGTCGAGCTGGAACCGCTCTTCGCCTGCAACCTCGCCTGCGAGGGCTGCGGCAAGATCCAGCACCCGGCGGGGGTCCTGAAGCAGCGGATGCCCGTCGCCCAGGCGGTCGGCGCGGTCCTGGAGTCGGGCGCCCCGATGGTCTCGATCGCCGGCGGCGAGCCGCTGATGCACCCGCAGATCGACGAGATCGTCCGCCAGCTGGTCGAGCACCGCAAGTACGTCTTCCTCTGCACCAACGCGCTGCTGATGCGCAAGAAGATGGACAAGTTCACGCCCTCGCCGTACTTCACCTTCGCCGTGCACATCGACGGCATGCGCGAGCGGCACGACGAGTCGGTGGCCAAGGAGGGCACCTTCGACGAGGCCATCGCCGCGATCAAGGAAGCCAAGCGGCGCGGCTTCCGCGTCACCACCAACAGCACCTTCTTCAACACCGACACCCCGCAGACCGTCATCGAGGTGCTCGACTACCTCAACGACGAGGTGAAGGTGGACGAGATGATGATCTCGCCCGCCTACGCCTACGAGAAGGCCCCCGACCAGGAGCACTTCCTCGGCGTCGAACAGACCCGGGAGCTCTTCCGAAAGGCCTTCGCGGGCGGCAACCGGCAGCGCTGGCGCCTCAACCACAGCCCGCTCTTCCTGGACTTCCTGGAGGGCAAGGCCGACTTCGAGTGCACCCCCTGGGGCATCCCCAACTACTCGCTGTTCGGCTGGCAGCGGCCCTGCTACCTGATGGCCGACGGCTACGTGCCGACCTACCGGGAGCTGGTCGAGAAGACCGACTGGAGCAAGTACGGCCGCGGCCGGGACCCGCGCTGCGCCAACTGCATGGCCCACTGCGGCTACGAGCCGACGGCCGTCCTCGCGACCATGGGCTCGCTGCAGCAGTCGCTGCGCGCCATCACCGAGACCGTCAGCGCCAACAGGAAGCGCTGAAACGGCAGCCGACCGCCAGGTCGGCACCACGGCCCGGGCCCCGTGCCCGGGCCGGCTCCGCCCCGCCGGGCGGAGGCACCACCGCACCGCTCCGAGTCGTGAGGTGTACCCATGTCACTGCTCTCCCGCGTCACGTCGCCGGCCGAGCTGCGCAAGCTCCCGGCGGCCGAACTCCCGCTGCTCGCCGACGAGATCCGCGACTTCCTGATCGACGCCGTCACCCGGACCGGCGGACACCTCGGGCCCAACCTCGGCGTGGTGGAGCTCACCATCGCGCTGCACCGGGTCTTCGACTCGCCGTACGACCGGATCGTCTTCGACACCGGCCACCAGAGCTACGTCCACAAACTCCTCACCGGCCGCCAGGACTTCACCCGCCTGCGGATGCGCGGAGGGCTCTCCGGCTACCCCTCGCGCGCCGAGTCCGAGCACGACCTGGTCGAGAACTCGCACGCCTCCACCGCGCTCTCGTACGCCGACGGCCTCGCCAAGGCCGCCCGGCTGCTCGGCCAGCACGACCGGCACACCGTCGCCGTGATCGGCGACGGCGCGCTCACCGGCGGACTCGCCTGGGAGGCGCTCAACAACATCGCCGAGGCCCGCGACCGGCCGCTGGTCATCGTCGTCAACGACAACGAGCGCTCCTACGCCCGCACCATCGGCGGCCTCGCCAACCACCTCGCCACCCTGCGCACCACCCAGGGCTACGAGCGGTTCCTCGCCCTCGGCAAGGAGGCGCTGCAGCGCACCCCGCTGGTGGGCCAGCCGATCTTCGACGCGCTGCACGGCGCCAAGAAGGGGTTCAAGGACGCCTTCGCCCCGCAGGGCATGTTCGAGGACCTCGGCCTCAAGTACCTCGGGCCGATCGACGGCCACGACCTTGGCGCGGTCGAACAGGCGCTGCGCCAGGCCCGCAACTTCGGCGGGCCGGTCATCGTGCACTGCCTGACCGTCAAGGGGCGCGGCTACCGGCCCGCCGAGCAGGACGAGGCCGACCGCTTCCACGCCGTCAACCCGATCGACCCGTACACCTGCCTGCCGATCTCGCCGAGCAGCGGCGTCTCCTGGACCTCGGTGTTCGGCGACGAGCTGGTCACCCTCGGGGCCGAGCGGCCGGACCTGGTCGCGATCACCGCGGCCATGCTCCAGCCGGTCGGACTGGCGCCCTTCGCCAAGGCGTACCCGGCACGGACCTTCGACGTCGGGATCGCCGAGCAGCACGCCGTCACCAGCGCGGCGGGGCTGGCGACCGGCGGGCTGCACCCGGTGGTCGCGGTGTACGCGACGTTCCTGAACCGGGCCTTCGACCAGGTCCTGATGGACGTCGCCCTGCACCGGCTCGGCGTCACCTTCGTCCTCGACCGCTCCGGGGTGACCGGGCCGGACGGCGCCTCGCACAACGGCATGTGGGACATGTCGATCCTCCAGGTCGTCCCGCGGCTGCGGCTCGCCGCCCCGCGCGACGCCGACCAGCTGCGGCTCCAACTGCGCGAGGCCGTCGACGTCGGGGACGCGCCCACGGTCGTGCGCTTCCCGAAGGGGAACGTCGGGCCCGCCGTACCGGCCGTCGAGCGGATCGGCGGGGTGGACGTGCTGCTGCGCACCGGGCGCCCGGCCGAGATCCTGCTGGTCGCCGTCGGCACCACCGCCGCCGCCTGCCTGGACGCCGCACGGCTGCTGCTCGCCGAGGGGTTCACCGCGACCGTGGTCGACCCGCGCTGGGTCAAACCGGTCGACCCGGCGCTGCCCGGACTCGCCGCCGCACACCGGCTGGTGGTCACCGTCGAGGACAACGGCCGTACCGGCGGGGTCGGTTCGGCGATCGCCCAGGCGCTGCGCGACGCCGACGTGGACGTACCGGTCCGGGTACTCGGCCTGCCGCAGGAGTTCCTCGGACACGCCTCGCGCGGGGAGATCCTGGAGGAGGCCGGGCTCTCCGGGACCGGGGTCGCCGCCCAGACCGCCGTCTTCGCCAAGAACCTGCTGCCGACCCGAGGAGCGAACCCGCGCCATGCCGGCTGAACCCGACCGCCCCGCCTTCGACCTCGCCGCGCTCCTCGCCGAACGCGGGCGGGAACGCTACGAGTTGAGCAGCCGGTACCTCAACCCGCAGCTGTCCCGGATGCTCCACACCATCGGCTTCGACAAGTACTACGAGCGTGCCGAGGGGCCGTACTTCTACGACGCCGAGGGCAACGAGTACCTCGACATGCTGGCCGGCTTCGGCATCTTCGCGCTCGGCCGCCACCACCCGGTGGTCCGCTCGGCGATCCACCAGGTGATGGACCTGGACCTGCCGGACCTGGTCCGCTTCGACTGCTCGCCGCTGCCCGGCCTGCTGGCCGAACGGCTGCTCTCCCACGCGCCCGGGCTCGACCGGGTGTTCTTCGGCAACAGCGGCACCGAGGCGGTGGAGACCGCGCTCAAGTTCGCCCGGTACGCCACCGGGCGCCGGCGGATCCTCTACGCCGACCACGCCTTCCACGGGCTGACCACCGGCTCGCTCTCGGTCAACGGGGAGAACGGCTTCCGCAAGGGCTTCGACCCGCTGCTGCCCGACACCGCCATCCCGCTCGGCGACCTCGGGGCGCTGGCGAAGGAGCTGAAGCGCGGCGACGTCGCGGCGCTGATCGTCGAACCGATCCAGGGCAAGGGCGTCCAGGCACCGCCGCCGGGCTGGCTGCGCGCCGCCCAGGCGCTGCTGCACGAGCACCGGGCGCTGCTGATCTGCGACGAGGTGCAGACCGGGATCGGCCGCACCGGCGAGTTCTTCGCCTACCAGCACGAGGACGGGGTGCTGCCGGACCTGGTCTGCGCGGCCAAGGCGCTCTCCGGCGGGTACGTCCCGGTAGGCGCGACGCTCGGCAAGGGCTGGATCTTCGAGAAGGTGTACTCCTCGATGGACCGGGTGCTGGTGCACTCGGCCAGCTTCGGGTCGAACGCCCAGGCGATGGCGGCCGGGCTGGCGACCCTGGAGGTGATGCGGAACGAGAAGGTGGTGGAGAACGCCCGCACGGTCGGCGACCAGTTCCGCGAACGGCTCACGGCGCTCGTCGACCGGTACGAGCTGCTCGCCGAGGTGCGCGGACGCGGGCTGATGATCGGCATCGAGTTCGGGCGCCCCAAGTCGCTCAAGCTGCGCACCGGGTGGACGGCGTTGCAGGCCGCGCGCAAGGGGCTGTTCGCCCAGATGGTGGTGGTCCCGCTGTTGCAGCGGCACCGGATCCTGACCCAGGTGTCCGGGGACCATCTGGAGGTGATCAAGCTGATTCCGCCGCTGATCATCACCGAGCGGGACGTGGACCGGTTCATGGACGCCTTCACCGACATCATGGACGAGGCGCACCGGGGGAGCGGGCTGATGTGGGACTTCGGGCGGACGCTGGTGAAGCAGGCGGTCGGCAGTCGTTGAACGCGGGAGCCATTGAGTACGGGAGTCATTGAGCGCGGCAGCCATTGAGCGCTGCAGTCATTGAGCGCGGCAGCCGTTGAGCGCGGGAGGCGCGGGAACCGGGGAGTGGGAAGTCGGCCGGGCCGACTTCCCACTCCGTGGGAGACACCGCGTCAGAGCTCGGTCCGGCGGCGCCGGACGACCACCACGAGATCGACGACGGCGAACAGGGAGAGCAGGCCGCAGGCGACGGCGAAACCGGTGAGGGTGCCCCGGCTGGGCGCACCGTCCACGGGGGAGACCGCCGCCCAGACCGCGAACCCCGCCGTGGCCAGCACGAACAGCGGCGTGAACGTGAGCGAGAGCAGATAGCGGAGCTTGAGGTCGCTGCGGGCGGTGGCCGGCTCGGTGCCGCTTCGCCACCGCCGCGGAGTCGTGGTGCGCATGCCGTTCACCTCCGGACCGCACGGGTCGGGCTACGATTCCAGCGTACGTCCGAGGGGCTAGCCGGGGGAGGCGCGATGTCGGGATCGGACGCGATGGGGCCGGGTGCGGCGGGGGCCGACGCCGAGGGGTACGCGGGGTTGCGGGTCGAGCGGGCCCGGGAACTGGCCCGGCGGCACGGCTGGGCCTCGGTCCGGGTGCTGGAGCCGGGGGAGCTGATGACCATGGAGTACCGGCAGGGGCGGCTCAACCTCGCGGTGCGGGACGGTGTGGTCGAGCGGAGCTGGGAGGGGTAGGGCCGCTTCGGCGGGCCGGGCTGCCCGGTGGCCCATGGCCCGGTGGGGCCGGAGCGGCGGTGGCTCAGTAGGGGAGGGGCCGGCGGGCGAAGCGGCGGTGGAGCCGCTGTTCGGCGGCGGCGACCAGGGGTTCCCACAGCGGCAGCGAGAGCAGGACGAGCAGTCCGGCGGCCCAGCCGGCCAGGACGTCGGTGACCCAGTGGGTGCCCAGGTAGACCGTGGTCAGGCCGATCGAGCAGGCCGTCGCGGCGGCGATCACGGCGCCGGTGCGTCGCCAGCGGACGGCGAGGTAGGCGAGCACGCCCCAGGTCACGACCGCGTTCGCGGTGTGGCCGGACGGGAAGATGGTGCCGCCGGAGAACAGCTCGGGCGAACCGACGTACTGGGCGTAGTGCGGGCCGAGCCGGCCGGTGACGATCTTGACCGCCCCGACCGTGACGTTGAGCAACAGCAGCGCGATGCCCATGACCAGCAGCGGACGCATCCGGTCGAGCCGGTGGGCGCGCCAGGCGAGCCAGGCGAAGGCGGCGATCGCCGAGGGCCCGCGTTGTCCGGCGACCACCCAGGTGTCGAGCAGCGGCTCCAGCCGGGGCCAGCGCTCGTACGGGCGGAGCAGGCGGACCGACCAGTCGAGGTCGACCAGGGCGGTGTTGAGCAGGACGCCGGCCAGCACCAGCAGGTAGCCGGCCAGGGTGGCGGCGAGCAGGGCGGCCTGCCGCCGGCTCATCGGTGGCCAGCCGGGGTCGCGGTGGTCGGGACCGGGCCGGTCGGGGCGGTCCCGGTGGGCGTACCGGTCCCGGCGGGTGGGGCCGACGGGGCCGCGGGCGCTGCCGGGGCGTCCCCGGCCGGTGGTGGCGGTGCGGTGTTCGGGCCCCTGTCGCGGAATGGAAGCGGAGGTAATCCTGGATTGCACGGAGTGACCTTACCCATCCGGGCAGGGCTATTCCGGTGGTAATTGTCATTTTCCCGGGAAATCGACAATCAGGTCGGCCGGGGGTGGCTCGGGGAGTGATTTCCACTAATCCGGGATCGAAAACCAGTGTGGTCTTCGAATGATTCTCCAAAAGCCCCGGTAAAGGAAACGGAGCGGGAGGCCGGTCGGCCCGGCTTCCCACTCCGTGGTAACCCTGTGTAGGTTCCGTGCTCAGTCGAGGGGGCCGCCCGCGACGTAGACGACCTGGCCGGACACGAAGCCGGCGCCCTCGCTCGCCAGGAACGAGATGGTGTGGGCGACGTCCTCAGGCTGACCGACCCGCTGGACCGGGATCTGCGAGGCCGCGGCCCGCTTGAAGTCTTCGAAGTCCATGCCGACTCGGGCCGCGGTGGCCGCCGTCATGTCCGTCGCGATGAAGCCGGGGGCGACGGCGTTGGCGGTGATGCCGAACTTGCCCAGCTCGATGGCCAAAGTCTTGGTGAAGCCCTGGAGGCCCGCCTTGGCGGTCGAGTAGTTGGCCTGGCCGCGGTTGCCCTGGGCCGAGGAGGACGACAGGTTGACGATGCGGCCGAAACCGGCGTCGACCATGTGCTTCTGCACCGCGCGGGTCATCAGGAAGGCGCCGCGGAGGTGAACGTTCATGACCGTGTCCCAGTCGGACTCGGACATCTTGAAGAGCAGGTTGTCGCGGAGTACGCCCGCGTTGTTGACCAGCACGACGGGGGCGCCGAGCTCGGCGGCCACCCGGTCGACGGCGGCCTGGACCTGCTCGGCGTCCGAGACGTCGGCGCCGACGGCCAGGGCCCGGCCGCCGGCCGCGGTGATCCGGTCGACGGTGTCCTTGCCTGCCGCCTCGTCCAGGTCCAGGACGGCGACCGCGTAGCCGTCGGCGGCCAGGCGGACGGCGGTGGCGGCGCCCAGGCCGCGGGCGGCGCCGGTGACGACGGCGACCCGGGGCGCGGTGTTCTGCTCGGTCATGCGCGCTCTCGTCTCTCTCGGGGGGTTGCCTCCGGGGGAGAGCCCCCGGAGAGGGTGGGCACACCCTACCGGCGAGTAGGGAGGGCTACCAGGGCGGAGAGGCGCAGGTGACGGTCGGTAAGGACCGACCGGTCGGCTTTCTGCTGAGAACGGGTTACTGCAAGGGTGTGGCAGCGCGTAAATATGCCAATGTTGCCGAACCTGCGTCTACTATCCGCCCCTGCCTGCCAGCAAGGGCCCGCCGTTTGTATAGTGTCCGCCAGCAGCCACCGGCTGCACGGCTGGAGCGCCCTCCCTCATAGCTGGACGCCCACTCGCCGTTACTGCCCCACCCGGGTGTCCCACACACACCGGGTGTGACATCGGGACGGATACATGGTGCTGGGGGAGATCCCGACAACCCGCGTGTCCGCGCGACTGCAGCAGTCGCCCGGGCACCTGATTCGCGTTGCACAGCAGGTTCACACCCGTCTGTGGTCCGAGCACGTCGGAGCCGATCTCACGGCTCCGCAGTTCGCCGTGCTGCTCGTCCTCGCCCTCGAACCGGGCGCGGACCAACGGACGGTCGGCGAGAGAGCCTCGCTGGACAAGGCCACGATGGCGGAGATGGTCGCGCGGCTGGTCCGCCGCGGCCTCGTGCTGCGCAGGCGCGACCCGGCCGACGGCCGGCGCAAGCTGCTGGCTCTCTCGCAGAGCGGCGCCCAGGCGGTGCGCGAGGCCACCGGTGGTGTGGTCCGCGTGCAGCGAGTCCTGTTCGAGCCGCTCAGTGCGGAGGAGCAGGTCGAGATCGTCCGGGTGATGGCCAAGATAGCCAGGCTGGAACCCGCCGCGGTCGCCGTCTTCACGGACGCGCGGCCGATACTGGACGCCCAGCGGGCGATCGGTTACCTGATCAGGGTGAGCCAGCAGGTGCACACCAAGCTCTGGTCGGAGCACGTCGGTTCGGAGCTGACGGCCCCGCAGTACGCGGTGCTGGACGCGCTGGAACTGGAGCCGGGCGCCGACCAGCGCACGGTCGGCGAGCTGGCCTCGCTGGACAAGGCCACGATGGCCGAGATGGTGAGCCGGCTGGTGCGCCGCGGTCTGGTGCAGCGTCGGCGCGACCCCTCGGACGGACGGCGCAACCTGCTCTCGCTCTCACCGGCGGGACAGGACCTGCTGCACCGTTCGGCCGCCGGAGTGGCCGAGGTCCAGCGGCTGTTGCTGGCTCCGCTGGAGGTCGTCGAGCACGAGGCTGCACTCGCGCTCATCGGCAAGGCGGCCAGGCTTTAGGCCAAGCCTCAGTAACAACAGCCAAAACGATTCGCCAACGTACCGAGGGTGCTTGCCCGTTGGTGCCGCGAATCGCGCACACCGAGGACCGCCCGCCCCCGACGGGGTGGGCGGTCCTCGGTGCGACCGGCGGCCGGGGGCCCGTCAGGGCCCGTCGCGGCGGTCGGGGCCGGCCGTGCGGCCCAGGGCCCGGATCAGTTCCAGTCGAAGCCCTGCGGGTCCGGGCCGATGCGCTTGCCGGTGGCGACGGTCGCGACCGCCGCGAGGTCCTCGGCGTCCAGCTCGAAGCCGGCGACGTCCAGGTTCTCCCGGATCCGGGACGGGGTGACCGACTTCGGGATCGCGATCACACCGCTCTGCAGGTGCCAGCGCAGCACCACCTGGGCGACGGTGCGGCCGTGCTTCTCGGCGACCTTCAGCAGGGCCGGCTCGGCGAGCAGCTCGCCGCCCTGGCCCAGCGGGCTCCACGCCTCGGTGGCGATGCCGTGCTGGGCGTGGAAGGCGCGGAGCTCCTCCTGCGGGAAGTACGGGTGCAGCTCGACCTGGTTCAGCACCGGGACGACCGAGGCCTCGTCGAGCAGGTGGGTCAGCTGCTCGGTGCCGAAGTTGGAGACGCCGATCGACTTGACCCGGCCGTCCGCCTTCAGCTGCTCCAGGGCCTTCCACACGTTGAGGTAGCTGCCGTGCATCGGGCGCGGCCAGTGGATCAGGTACAGGTCGAGGTAGTCGAGGCCGAGCTTGGCCAGCGAGGCGTCGAACTCGCGCAGCACCGCGTCACGGCCCTGCTCGCCGGACCAGTCGCGGGTGCCCGAGTTCCACAGCTTGGTGGTGATGTAGAGGTCCTCGCGGGCGACGCCGCCGACCAGGGCCGAGGCGATCGCCGCGCCGGTGCCGGCCTCGTTCTCGTAGATGGCCGCGGTGTCGATGGAGCGGTAGCCCGCGGCGATGGCGGAGCTGACGGCGGCGGTGGCCTCGCCGTCCGGGACCTGCCACACGCCGAAGCCGAGCTGCGGGATCTGTGCGCCGTCGTTGAGGGTGACGCTGGGGATGTTGCTCACGGGACGGGGTGCCCTCCTGGTCGTATGTCTTTCCAGTGGGGGGCAACTGGCACCGGAACGTGATTGTTCCCGCCAAACGGGCGAATCTTGGGTGAAGATTTGCCGGGCCTTGTCCGGGGCGCGGCGGGCGCGGAGCGGGGCCGGGCGGGCGCGCGGCCGGGCCGGAAGCCCGCCGGTGGGGCCGCGGTGGCGGGTGGGGGGAGAGGGGCCGCGCGGGCGGACCCCGGCGACGGCGGAAAACCTGTTGCGTGGGTCACAGCGGGGTTGGCAGGCTCGCGGACATGGCCTCCTGACATCAGGGCCCTTCGTGCCCTTCCCACGCCCGTCCGGCGCTCCCGCCGGACGCTTCGACGCCGCGACGCCGCGCCGCGGGTCCCTCGTCCGTCGCTTGCCGCCCGTCGCCCGGATCCTGCCGTCCGCGGGCTCGGGCTCCCGCACGGGCCGGGCCGCCGCGCCGTTCCGCCCGTTCCCCGGTTCCCCCGTACGCCCGCACCGTTCGCACCGTTCGCATCGGAGTGTCATGCCGCTGACCCCCCTGCCGCTGGCCGACCCCGGCAGTCCCGACCTCTCCTCACCCCTGGCCTTCCTGCGTTGGCTGCAGCGCAGCCAGCGGCGTGGGCAGCTGCTCGCCACCTGCTGGACGCTGCTCGAAATGGGGGGCCAGGCCGCCCTGCCGATACCGCTCGGGGCGGGCGTGCAGGCGGCCGTCGACGGCGACGCGGGCGGCATCTGGCGGGCCGGCGGGCTCGCCCTGCTGCTCGCCGCCTGCGCCGCGCTGGGCACCGTGCTGGCGCACCGGCAGGCGATCTGGAACTGGATCCACGCCGCCTGCCAGGTGAAGCAGTCGGTGTCCCGGCAGGCCTCGCACCTCGGGGCCGGGCTGTCCCGCCGGATCGCCACCGGCGAGGTCGTCGCCGTCGGCAGCGGGGACGTCGAGCGGATCGGCTGGTACGTGGAGCTCGTCGCCCGGGTCCGGGCCGCGGTGGTGGTCTGGCTGGCCGTCAGCTCGGTGGTGCTGGTGGTCGAGCCGGTGCTGGGCATCGGGGTGCTGCTCGGCGTCCCGGTGCTGGCGGCCTCCGTCTGGCCGCTGATCGGGCCGTTCGAGCGGCGCTACGAGAAGCAGCGCGAACTCGGCGGCAAGGCCACCGAGCTGGCCGCCGACACGGTCGCGGGGCTGCGGGTGCTGCGCGGCATCGGCGGCGAGGAACTGTTCCTGGAGCGGTACCGGGAAGCCTCCCAGAAGGTCCGGGCCGCCGCCGTCCGCTCGGCCCGGCTCTGGTCGCTGATGCAGGCCCAACAGGTGTTGCTGCCGGGCCTGTTCGTGGTCGGCGTCACCTGGTACGGCGCCCGGCTGGCGGCCTCCGGCGAGATCTCCGTCGGCACCCTGATCGCGGTGTACGGCGCGACCGCCTTCCTGGCGGCGCCGCTGCGGATCCTGGGCGAGGCGGCGCACGCCTGGAGCGTCGCCCGGGTCTCCGCCGGGCGGGCCGTCCGGGTCCTGTCGCTCGGCCGGACCGACCGTGCGGCCGGGGCCTCGCTCGCCGAGCCGGCCAAGTCCGACCTGTACGACCCGGAGAGCGGGCTGACCGTGCGGGCCGGCGAGCTGACCGCGGTGGTCTGCGGGGACCCGGACTTCGCCGGGGCACTCGCCGAGCGGCTCGGCGGCCACGTCCCGCTCGCCGAGGGCGAAGAGCCGCGGCCCTCCGTACGGCTCGGCGGGACGGAGCTGGACGCCGTGCCGCCGGCCGAGGCCAGGGCGGCCGTACTGGTCCACGACAAGGAGCCGGTGCTGCTCTCCGGCACGCTGGCCGAGCTGTTCGACATCCCGTGCTCGGGCCGGGTCCCTGTCGGGGCCGCACTGGCGGCCGCCCGGTCGGACGACGTCCTGGAGGCGCTGGTGGACGGCTCGCCGGAGTGCGCCGGAGACCCGATGCGGGCCCGGATCACCGAGCGGGGGCGCTCGCTGTCCGGCGGGCAGCGCCAGCGGCTCGCGCTGGCCCGGGCGCTGCTGGCGGACCCGCCGGTCCTGGTGCTGGACGAGCCCACCAGCGCGGTGGACGCGCACACCGAGTCCAGGATCGCCACCGGACTGCGGGACGTCCGGACGGGCCGCACCACGGTGGTGTTCGCGACCAGCCCGCTGCTGCTGGACCAGGCGGACCGGGTCGTGCTGCTGCGGGGCGGCCGGGTGGCCGCGGTCGGGCGGCACCGCGAGCTGATGCGGACCGATCCGGCCTACCGGGCCGTGGTCACCCGCGAGGAGGAGGCCGCCCAGCCGGTGGGTGAGGCCGTGTGAACAGCGCCCCGAACCGGTCCGCCGACTGTCGTGCCACACGAGCGAGGAGTACGTCATGAAGCCCCCCGTCCATGAGGAACAGGGGCCGGCCACCACCCTGCCGGTCGGCTCCCCGGCAGCCGTGCGCGGGTACCTGCTGCTGCTCGCGCGGCGGCACCGGGCCGGATTCTCGGGGGTGGTGGCGCTGCACTCGGTGGCCACCCTGGCCGGGCTGATCGGGCCCTGGATGCTCGGCCGGCTGGTCGAGTCGCTGGCCACCGGCACCGCCGCGGCCACCATCACGGTCGCGGTCGCCTGGTACCTGGCGGCGCTCGTGGCGCAGTCCGCGTTCACCGGCTGGTCGCGGATGCGCGGCGCGGTGCTCGGCGAGCGGGTGCTGGCCGACCTGCGCGAGGACTTCCTGATCCGCTCGGTCGCCCTGCCGACCGGCGTGCTGGAGCGGGCCGGCACCGGGGACCTGGTCTCCCGGGGCACCACCGACGTCGACCGGCTGGACAAGTCGGTGCGCGAGGCGGTGCCCGAACTCGCCGTCGCCGTCGTGTCGTTGCTGCTGGTGCTCGGCGCCCTGCTGGTCACCTCGCCACTGCTCGCACTGACCTCGCTGGTCGGACTGCCGCTGCTGCTGGCCACCTCCCGCTGGTACTTCCGGCGCGCGCCGCAGTCCTACCGCAACGAGTCGGCCGGGTACGCCGCCGTGAACACCGTCCTGGCCGAGACGGTGGACGCCGGGCGGACGGTCGAGGCGCTGCGCCTGGGCGAGCGGCGGATCGAGCTGACCGACCGCAAGCTGCGCGAGTGGCTGGCCTGGGAGCGCTACACCCTGTGGCTGCGTTCGGTCTGGTTCCCGACCATCGACGCGGTGTACACGGCGGCGGTGCTCGCGACCCTGGTGCTGGGCGGGCTGTTCACGCTCAAGGGCTGGATCACCGTCGGCCAGTTGACCACCGGCGTGCTGTACGCGCAGATGCTGACCGGTCCGGTGGACCTGATCCTGCGGTGGTACGACGAGCTGCAGATCGGGCAGGCCTCGCTGGCCCGGCTGGTCGGCGTGCGCGAGGTGCCGGAGCACGAGGAGGACGAGTCCGCCCGGCCGGACGGCCGCCGGGTGGAGGCCACCGACGTCCGGTTCGGCTACCGCGAGGGCACGGACGTCCTGCACGGGATCAGCCTGGACGTCGCCCCGGGCAGCCGGGTCGCGCTGGTCGGCCCGTCCGGGGCGGGCAAGTCCACGCTGGGGCGGCTGCTGGCCGGGATCTACGCCCCCGGGCGCGGCAGCGTGACCCTCGGCGGGGCGGCGCTCTCGCGGATGCCGGCCGAGCGGGTGCGCGCGGAGGTGGCGCTGGTGAACCAGGAGCACCACGTCTTCGTCGGCACCCTGCGGGACAACCTGCGGCTGGCCGCGCCCGCCGCCGACGACACCGCGCTGCGGGCCGCGCTGGACGCGGTGGACGCCGGCGCCTGGGTGGATGCCCTGCCGGACGGGCTGGACACCGAGGTCGGCTCCGGCGGGGCCTCGCTGACCCCGCCGCAGGCCCAGCAACTGGCCCTGGCCAGGCTGGTGCTGGCCGACCCGCACACCCTGGTGCTGGACGAGGCCACCTCGCTGCTGGACCCGCGCGCCGCCCGGCACCTGGAACGCTCGCTCTCCCGGGTGCTGGAGGGCCGGACGGTCATCGCCATCGCGCACCGGCTGCACACCGCGCACGACGCGGACGTGATCGCGGTGGTCGAGGGCGGGCGGATCAGCGAGTACGGCAGCCACCCGCAGCTGGTCGCGGCCGACGGCCCGTACGCGGCGCTCTGGCGCTCCTGGCGGGACGAACGGTAGCGGCGGCCGGCCCCCGGGCGCCGCGGCCCGGGTGAGCGCCGGAAGGTAGATCGGTAAACCCGCACGGGGTCGGATTGCCCCGTGCGGGTTACTCCCTGGCCCGGAAGGGCGCGTAACCGGGCAAAACGGCCGTCCGGCCCGCAGACTGCTCCGGTGACCAAGACTTCGGACGGCTCGTCCCGCGCCCCGCGCGGTGAGATCGGCGGGATCCCCACGCGCTACATCGGGATCGGCGTCATCGTCATCCTCGCCGTGTGGTTCCTGTTCGCCAACCTCGACAAGGTGAAGATCCAGTTCTGGGTGTTCACCGTCACCGCGCCGCTCTGGATCGCGCTGCTGGCCACGCTGATCGCCGGCGCCGCGCTCGGCTGGCTGCTGAAGGGGCGGCGCAACCGGTGACCACGCCTCCCGGGCCGGCCGCGGGCGGCACACCGGCCTTCACCCCGCTGATCGAGATGCGCGGGGTCAACAAGCACTTCGGGGACCTGCACGTCCTCCAGGACGTCGAACTGACGGTGGGCCGCGGCGAGGTCGTCGTGGTGATCGGCCCGTCCGGATCCGGCAAGTCCACGCTCTGCCGGGCGATCAACCGGCTGGAGCCGATCGAGAACGGCACCATCCTGATCGACGGCGAGCCGCTGCCCGCGGAGGGCAAGGGGCTCGCCCGGCTGCGGGCCGAGGTCGGCATGGTGTTCCAGTCCTTCAACCTGTTCGCGCACAAGACCGTGCTGCAGAACGTGTCGCTCGCACAGGTCAAGGTGCGCGGCCGGTCCAAGGCCGAGGCCGACGCCAAGTCCCGTGCGCTGCTGGAACGGGTCGGTCTCGCCTCGCAGGCCGACAAGTACCCGGCCCAGCTCTCCGGCGGACAGCAGCAGCGGGTGGCGATCGCCCGCGCGCTGGCGATGGATCCCAAGGCGCTGCTGTTCGACGAGCCGACCTCGGCGCTCGACCCCGAGATGATCAACGAGGTGCTGGACGTCATGCGCCAGCTCGCGCACGAGGGCATGACGATGGTCGTGGTCACCCACGAGATGGGCTTCGCCCGGGCCTCCGCGAACCGGGTGGTGTTCATGGCGGACGGCAGGATCGTCGAGGACCGCTCCCCGGAGGACTTCTTCAGCGCCCCCGAGAGCGAGCGCGCCCGGGACTTCCTGTCCAAGATCCTGAAGCACTGAGGTGGCGCCGTGAACCGTAGGACGACGCCCGGTGCCCGGGCGCGGAAACCCGTCGAGCGGGCCGGGACGCCCGGCGCCCGGTCCGGCCGGCCCGGCGCGGGGGCGCGCAAGCGGGCGCTCGTCGCCGCCGCCCTGCTGCTCACCGCGCTGGCGGCCGGCTGCGGCAAGGCCGGCACCCCGCCGCCCAAGGGCCCGCAGCCCAGCGCACTGCCCAGCTACCAGGTGCAGGACGCCTCCTCGATCACCGGCTCGCCGACCCTGGACGCCGCCCGAAGCCGGGGTCACCTGGTGGTCGGTGCCAAGGAGGACCAGCCCTACCTGGGCCAGAAGAACCCGGCCACCGGGGAGTACTCCGGCTTCGACATCGAGATCGCCAAGATGCTCGGCGCCTCGCTCGGCTTCCCGCCGGAGAAGATCCAGTTCAAGACCATCGCCTCGGCCAACCGCGAGACCGCGCTGCAGAACGGCCAGGTGGACTACTACGTCGGCACGTACACCATCAACGACAACCGGAAGAAGCTGGTCGGCTTCGCCGGGCCGTACTTCATCGCCGGGCAGTCGCTGCTGGTGCGCAAGAACGACAACACCATCCACGGCCCGCAGGACCTGGACGGCAAGAAGGTCTGCTCGGCGGCCGGCTCGACGCCGTACCAGCGCATCCAGTCGCAGTACCCCAAGGCGCACCTGATCGGCTACGACACCTACTCGGCCTGCGTGGACAACCTGATCACCGGCCAGGTCGACGCCGTCACCACGGACAACGCGATCCTGCTCGGCTACGCGGCCAAGGTGCCGGACGAGCTCAAGGTGGTCGGCCCGCTGTTCTCGGCCGAGCCGTACGGGATCGGCGTACCGAAGAACGACACCGTGCTGCGCCTGGCGCTGGACGACGCGCTGGCGCACCACGAGCAGAACGGCGACTGGAAGAAGGCCTTCGACGCGACCCTCGGCCTGTCCGGGGAAACCGCGCCCACCCCGCCGCCGATCGACCGGTACTGAGAGGGCCGCGCCGTGAAAACGCTGACCGACAACTGGTCGACCTACTGGGACGGCTTCCTCGGCACGCTCTCGCTCTTCGCGGTGAGCGCCGTGCTGTCCCTGGTGCTGGGGGTGCTGATCGCGGGCTTCCGGGTCTCGCCGGTCCGGCCGCTGCGGGTGTTCGGGACGGTGTGGGTGACGCTGCTGCGCAACACACCGCTGACCCTGCTGTTCTTCATCGTGGTGCTGGGCCTGCCCCGGTTCGACATCACGCTGCCCTTCTACACCTTCGCGGTGCTCGCGCTCGGCTGCTACACCTCGGCGTTCGTCTGCGAGGCGATGCGCTCGGGCATCAACACCGTGCCGCCCGGGCAGGGTGAGGCGGCCCGCAGCCTGGGGATGAGCTTCGGGCAGACGATGGGCGTGGTGGTGCTGCCGCAGGCGTACCGCTCGGTGGTGGCGCCGCTCGGCAGTGTGATGATCGCGCTGGCGAAGAACACGGCGATCGCCGGTTCGTTCAGCGTCACCGAACTGCTGGGCACCTACCGGACCATCAACGAGCTGGGCTACAGCATCATCTGGACCTTCGTCTGGATCGCCGTCGGCTACCTGATCATCACCCTGGCCATCAGCGCCGTCTTCAACCTGCTGGAACGACGAGTGGCGGTGTCCCGATGACCGTTGAATCCTCGGCGCTGTACGACATCCCCGGCCCGAAGGCGCTGGCCCGGCACCGGCTGTACGGCGGGATCGCGCTGGTGCTGATCGCGGCGCTGATCGGCTGGGTCGTCTACATGATGTTCCACACCCACCAGTTCACCTACGCCAAGTGGGAGCCCTTCGAGTACCGGGGGGTGCAGGACCTGCTGCTGCGCGGGCTGGGCAACACCCTCCAGGCCTTCGGCTGGACGGCGCTGTTCGCGCTGCCGTTCGGCGCGCTGTTCGCGGCCGGGCGGCTGTCCGACCACCGGGTGGTGCGCTGGTTCTCCACGCTGGTGGTGGAGTTCTTCCGGGCCATGCCGGTGCTGGTGATGATCTTCTTCGTGTTCGTCGCCCTCAAGGTGCAGCCGCTGTGGGCGCTGGTGGCCGGACTGGTGCTCTACAACGGCTCGGTCCTGGCGGAGGTGTTCCGGGCCGGCGTGCTCGCGGTGCCCAAGGGGCAGCGGGAGGCGGCCTACGCGCTCGGCCTGCGCAAGACGCAGGTCATGACGTACGTCCTGGTGCCGCAGGCCAACCGGGCGATGCTGCCGGCCATCATCAGCCAGCTGGTCGTCGCGCTCAAGGACACCTCGCTGGGCTTCCTGATCACCTTCGAGGAGTTCCTGCACGCGGGCAAGCTGATCGCCACCAACCTGGACTACGACCTGCCGTTCATCCCCGTGGTGATCGTGATCGCGCCGATCTACATCGGCATGTGCCTGCTGCTCTCCTGGCTGGCCCGGTTCGTCGAGAAGCGCAGCCGGCGCAGCCCGAGCACGCGGGGCGGAGCGCCGGTGGTCAAGGCCGGGGTGGCGATGGGACTGCCGCCCTCGGCGCAGCAGTGAGCAGCCTGGGTCGGGACTGAATCAAAGGTGCGGGTGGGGTCGGGGCCAATACCTCCAAATTCCTCTTATGATTGCGGGGCTGTACGGGACCGACAGGACGGTCCGGACGACGACCCCGGGCGGGAGGGCCATGGAGCCGGTGTTCGACTCGCGGCACATCAGGACGTTCCACGAGGTCGTCCGAGCCGGCTCCTACTCGGCCGCGGCCCGGGAGCTCGGCTACACCCAGCCCGCCATCACGCAGCAGATGAAGGCCCTCGAACGCACCGTCGGCGTCCCGCTGTTCACCCGCGCCGGGCGCGGGCTGCGGCTCACCGAGGCGGGCGAGGCGCTCTCCCGGCACGCCGAGGTGATCCTCGGCAGCATGTCCGCCGCCCAGCAGCAGCTCGCCGCGCTCGCCCGGCTGCGCGCCGGACGGGTCCGGGTCTGCGCCTTCCCCAGCGCCAACGCCACCCTGATACCCGAGGCGATGGCCCGACTGCTGGCCGAGCACCCCGGCGTGCGGGTCGAACTGCTGGAGGCCGAGCCGCCCGACTCCGTCCAGCGGCTGCTGCGCGGGGAGTGCGACATCGCGCTGGCCTTCCGCTACCCGGGCGGGGCCACCGAGGTGCCGGACGGCCTGGACGAGATCCCGCTGATGGAGGACCTGCTCACGGTGCTGCTCCCGGTCGGCCACCCGCTCGGGCGACGGCACGCCGTACGGCTCTCCGACCTCGGCGGCGAGCGCTGGATCGCCGGCTGCCCGCGCTGTCGGGCCAACCTGCTGCACGTGTGCGCGGAGGAGGGCTTCGCGCCCGACATCGTGTTCTCCACGGACGACAACCTCGCCGTGCAGTCCCTCGTCGCCGCCGGGGTCGGCATAGCCCTGATGCCCGCGCTGGTGCTCTCCTTCATGTGCCACCGCAAGGTCACCGGGCGGGCCGTCGAGCCGCACCTGCGGCGGCAGGTGAGCGCGTACGTGCTGCGCGAGCACCGGCGGATCCCGGCCACCGGGCTGGTGCTGGACCATCTGCGGCAGGCGGCGGCGAGCCGGGTCGGGTGCTGACCCATAAGGCTGGGTAGGGGTATTGCTTACGAACCCTCCTTGGACGTGATAGGTCGGTAGGTCCGAACCTGCTGGCATGACACCCTCAGCCACGGTCGGCAGCGACCGACTCACCGAGCGGATGACCGCGCTGGTCAGTGAGATCCGCGCCGTCGTCGACCGCGGACTGCCTCCGGAACTGACCGCCTACCTCGTCGGGGAGCGCCTCGCCCCGCACCTGCACGCCGACCCCGACGGGCCCGACGCGCTGCTCACCCCCGCCCAGCGCGAGGGCGACCCGCAGCGCTACCGCCAGCACGTCCTGCACGCCGAGGAGGACGGAAGCTTCTCCGTCGTCGCCCTGGTCTGGCTGCCCGGACAGCAGACCCCGATCCACGACCACGTCTCGTGGTGCGTGGCCGGCGTCCACCGAGGCCAGGAGAGCGAGACCCGCTACCGGCTGGTCTCCGACGGCCGCACCGCCCGGCTGGTCGAGACCGAGCACGTGGCCGGCCCGGCCGGCACCGTCGCCGCCTTCGCCCCGCCCGGCGACATCCACCTGGTACGCAACTCCTGCAACACCACGGCCATTTCCATCCACGTCTACGGCGCGGACGTCTCCCGCCTCGGCACCAGCATCCGGCGCGTCTACCGGCTGCCCGCCGACCAGCAGCAGTGAGCGCGGCGTGGCACTGACTCTCCGGCAGCGCACCACCCGCACCCGCTCGCTGCCCCCGATGGGCGGCGACGCCCCCGGGCTGCTGCTCGCGGCCCTCGGGGTGGCCGCCGCGATCGCCGTCCACGCGGCCGTACCGGCCGTCCCCAAGCTCACCGCCGCCGTCCTGCTCGGCATGGCGGCGGCCCACCTGCCCGGGCTGCGGCCCGTCGTCCGCGGAGTCGCCAGACCGGGGCTGTCCACGGCCGGGAAGCGGCTGATGCGGCTCGGGATCGTCCTGCTCGGGCTCAAGCTCAGCCTGGGTGACGTGCTGGGCCTCGGCTGGGCCACCGTCGCCATGGTCCTCGCGGTGGTCGCGGCCACCTTCGCGGGCACGCTCTGGCTGGGCCGGCGGCTCGGCCTGCCGGGGGACCAGCCGCTGCTGGTCGCCACCGGGTACTCGATCTGCGGCGCCTCGGCGATCGGCGCGGTCAGCCAGGCGGCGGGCAGCGAGGAGGAGGACGTCGCGGCCTCGGTGGCCCTGGTCACCCTGTGCGGGACGTTGGCGATCGCCGTCCTGCCGCTGCTGCAGCACCCGCTCGGGCTCGGCGAGGTGGAGTTCGGGCGCTGGGTCGGCGCGAGTGTGCACGACGTCGGCCAGGTCGTCGCCACCGCGCAGGGCAGCGGGGCGGGGGCGCTGCGGGAGGCGGTCCTGGTCAAGCTGATGCGGGTGGTGCTGCTGGCGCCGCTGGTCGCGGGGGTGGCCGTCATGGTGCGGCGGAACCTGCGGGCGGCGCGGGCGGTGGGTGCGGGGGCTGGCTCCGGTTCCGGTGCGGGTGCGGGTGCGGGTGCGGGCGTGGGGGCTGGTTCTGCGGCTGCGGGCTCCGGTGCGGGTGCGGGTGTGGCGGTGGCTGTGGCTGCGGAGGCGACGCAGGGGGCTGCCGGGACGTCGGCGAAGGCCGCCAGCCGTCCGCCGATCGTGCCGCTTTTCGTGGCGGGGTTCCTCGCGATGATCGTCCTGCGGACCACCGGGGTGCTGCCCGAGCGGGCGCTCGGACTGGCCGGGGACGCCCAGGAACTGCTGCTCGCCGCCGCGCTGTTCGGCCTCGGCAGCGCCGTGCACCTGCCGACCATGCTCCGGACCGGTGGGCGGATCGCCCTGCTCGGGCTCGGCTCCTGGGTGGTCGTCGCGGGTGTGTCCTACGCGGGGGTGCTGATCACGACCTGACGGGCGCGGGTGCGGACTCGGCTATTGTCGGGCGGGTACTCGTCCGCACCGGTACGGTCCCGCGACCGGGCCGGTGCGGTCCGGGGCCGTAGCAGGGCGATCCCGCAGCCGAGTTCACCCAGGTCCGCCCGGGTCCGCCCGGGTGCTGCCCGGGTTTCCGCCCGGGGTGTGTCCGGGTCGAGTCCGAACCCGCCCGAGCCCGTCTGAGTCCGCCGAGGAGCACGGATGACCACCGCACTGCCCGAACGGGACGGCCCCGAGGCCGTCGTCACGCTCGACCGACGGGAGGGCCCGTACGGCGAGGTGGTGCTGCGGCAGCGCGGTCGCGACTTCGAGATCATCGCCAACGGCTGCTTCCTGATGGACACCGCCGACGGGCGCTCGGAGCGACTGCTGATCCAGGCGGCGCTGGACGAGTTGGACCGCACGGGCGGCCGGGTCGAGCGGCCGGCCGTACTGATCGGCGGCCTCGGGGTCGGCTTCTCGCTCGCGTACGCGGCAGCCGAACCGCGCTGGGGCCGGATCGCCATCGTCGAGCGGGAGACCGCGATCATCGACTGGCACCGGAACGGCCCGCTCGGCGCCTTCTCGGACGGCGCGCTGGAGGACGACCGGGTCGCGGTGCTCCACACCGACCTGCTGGAGTACCTCGCGGCGGCGGACGGCGAGCGCTATGACGCGCTGTGCCTGGACATCGACAACGGGCCGGACTGGACCGTCACCGACTCCAACAACGGGCTGTACGGCGCCGACGGGCTCGCGGTGCTCTGGCACCGGCTGCTGCCGGGCGGGGTACTCGCGGTGTGGAGCGCGCAGCCGTCGACGGCCTTCGAGGACGCGCTGCGGGCGGCGGGCTTCTCGGACGTGGTGACGCACGAGATCCCGGTGTCCCGGGGGGTGCCGGACGTGGTGCACCTGGCTCGGCGCGCGGCCTGAGGCCGGGGCTGGGGTGCCGGTGAACCCGGGCCCCGCGCTTGGTCGTTGACGCTTCGATGGCCGGGTGATGGGCGGTGGCGGAGGCCGGGCTCCCTCCGGGCGGCACGGCGGGCCTGGGGCACGGCGGCTGACAGCCGACAGCTGACCGGTGACATGTAACAGAAGACAGCTGACAGATTTCAGATTTCAGCGAACGAAATCTGAAATCTGTCAGCTGTTACTTGTTCGTGTTGCTGCGCCCGCGCCCGCGCCTGGACGCAGCCCCGCCGCCCCGGCTCAGCCGAACGGGCGGTGCTGCGGCTTGGCGTCCGCGTCCTCGTCGGCGTTCGGCTCGGGCTCCGCCATCGGTTCGGACGGGAGGTCCGTCATGGCGAAGGGGTCGAAGTCCGGCGGCGGGACCATCACCGGCGTGCCCTTGCGGGGAGCCGCCTCCCCGTCCGCCGTCGCGGTGGGCGCGGCGGGACCGGCCTGCGCCGGGATGACCGGCGGAGTCGAGGGCGGCGGCGGGACGGCCGGGCCCTGCGAGGCGAGGGTGGTGCCGAACGGGTCGCTCTTCTGCTCGGCCGCGACCGTCGTGCCGAACGGGTCGGCGGCCGGGGGCGCTCCGGCGGACCGTGCGGCGGGCGCGTCGTCGGACGGGCCCGGGAGGGTGTCCGGGGCGAAGGGGTCGAAGTCCGGGGGCGGAACCGTGACCGGCGTGCCCTTGGGCCGGTCGGCCGGCGCGGGCTCGGCGCCGTCGCCCGCCGGCCCGGAGGCCGGGGCGAAGGGGCTGAAGTCGGCGGGCGGTACACGGACGGGCGTGCCAGGCAGGTGCACCGGCAACTCCTCCGGCTCCGCCGCCCGCTCCTCCCCGGCCGGGGCCGTGACAGGAGCCGGAGCCGTGACAGGAGTGGGGGCAGCAGTAGGAGCAGGGGCGGCAGCCGGCGCGGCAGCGGGGGCCGCGGCGGCCGTGGCCGACTCGCCGTCCCAGCCGAACTGGATGCTCTTCAGCAGTTCCGCGAACGCCTCGGTGTACAGCTCCCAGTCCTCCTGCCGCGCCGTGGACAGCTGGGCGCACAGCACCGTCCCGCCGTCCGGCAGCGGGACGAAGGCCTGGACGGCCGAGGTGACCACCCAGCGCCGCTGTCCGTCGGAGGCCAGCGGTCCGGGCACCGGGACGGTCCGTCCCTCGACCAGGACGGCGGCCGGGCCGGCCGGCAGCAGGACCGTCCACACCTCGGCGTGCCGCCGGACGGTGGCCAGTTCGGTGGCGAGCGAGGTGATCGGCAGCGGGTGCCGGGCGAGCGAGACGACGAGGGCGGCGTCCGAGGTGCGTCCGTCGAGTTCCAGGGCGCAGACGCCCGCGTACACGACGCCCGCCTCGTGGATCAGGTCGGCCAGGGTGGCGGAGACCACCGCGAAGTCGCGGCGCGGCTCGGGGCCGGTGGCGCTGAACAGTTCCTCGGCGACCTCCGCGAGGTGCCCGGTCAGTTCCGCGGCGGCCGCCACGGTGGCGGGGGCGGCCCCGTCGGCCGACTCCGTGTCGGCGGGCCGCGCGGGAACGGTACGGGCGGAGACCCCGGGGGGCCCGCCGGGGGAGGTCAGCGGGTGGAAGCCGGGCGGGACGACCAGCCGGACCTCGGCGCCCGCGCCGGTGGGCAGTTCGACCGGGTGCCGGGTCTGCTGTCCCGCCGCCAGCGCGGCCAGCGCCGGGGCGAACGGCGGGCGCAGCTTGGCGTCCGCGAACTCGCCGGTGACCGGCAGCTGGAACAGCGCGGCCGAGGTGGTGCCCCGGTCGGCGATGGCTCCGCGTACCGCTCCGCCGCCGTAGCGGGTCTGGAGCGCGTCGATCACCCGGTCGGCGATCCGCGCGCCGGTGCCGGGGCGGGCGGTGCCGGCGGTGAGGACCGTGCCGAGCCGGTCGAGGGCGGCGTGCACCGGGCCGTTGGGGGCCAGCGGCAGGCCGAACAGCGCCTCGGCGGCGGGGAGTCCGGCCGTCCGCAGCGCGCCCAGCGAGGCCGCCGGGTGGCGCGAGGTGTGCTCGTCGAAGAGGGCGTCGGTGAGCGTGCCGAGGGTCGCGCAGACCTGCTCGGCTGCCGCGAAGGGGTTGGCCTCCGCACTGAACTGGACGTCCTGGGTCAACTGGTGAGCCCCCCGCTCTGCTCCGTCTGCCGTCGGTGGTTCGGACGGGACCGGACCCGCCTCGGCGGCGTGCCGTCAGATCCCCGCCCATTCCTATCAGAGGCCACCGTCCTGACCGAACCGCAGGATGACCCGATGATCACCCGGACGGGCACTCCCGGCACCGGGCCGGCCGCCGTGGTCCGGTCACCCGGCTGTGGTCCCACCCGTCCCACCGGCCCCACCAGTCTCACTGGTCCCACCGGTCGCGCCACCTCCGGCAGCCCCGCCGTCCCCGGCGGTCGGCCCGCCCGGAGCCGCGGCGGCGAGCCCGGTGACCGCGTCGAGGATCCCCGGGACGGCGAACAGCCCGGCGAGGTCCCGGACCAGGCGCCCGGTCGGGCCCTCCGGACGCTCGTCGGCGAAGAACGAGGCCAGTTCGGCGGCGAGCGCCGGTTCGCGGGCGGCGGTGAGGGTGAGCGCCGCGACGAACTCCTGCACCAGGTGCAGCTGCAACTCCTCCAGCGGCAGCGAGCGTTCGCCGAGCCACTCCAGCGAGGTGATCTCGGCGTTGGCGATCCAGGCGCGGACGGTCAGCCGCAGCCCGGTGCTGGGCGAGGGCACCGACAGGTGGGCCAGGATCTGCTCCTGCGCGGCCCGGCGCACCTCGTCGATCACCGCCGAGGTGCCCGCGCTGGCCGCGACCGAACCACCCCGCAGCAGGGCCGCGAAGCCCGGCCCGTGGCTCTGCACGAAGTCCAGGTAGCGGCCCATCACCCGGTACAGCCGCTCCGACAGCGGCCCTTCCATGGGCTCCTCGAAGCGGGCCGACAGTTCCCGGCCGGCGCGCCGCAGGGACTCCTCGTACAGCGCCTGCTTGCCGGGGAAGTAGTGGTAGACGAGCGGCCGGGAGGCGCCCGCGGCGGCGGCGATGTCGTCGATCGACACCTCCTCCGGCGGGCGTCGGCTGAACAGCTCCAGCGCCACGGCGATCAGCTGCTCCCGCCGTTCGTCCACGCTCAGCCGCCGGCGGGGCCGCGCGCCCGCTGCGGCCCGGTCGGGTGCGGGGGTCCGTGCTGCGCGGTCGGCCGTCGGGGACGGCGTGCGGGAGGCCATGCGCGTCAGCCTATCCGGCGGCCGTCCGGGGGCCTATGCGGCCCGGAAGTCCAGGTAGCGGCGGTAGGCCTCGACGCCGTCGGGGACGAAGGTGTCGCGGGCGAGGCGGTCGGCGAGCTCCTCGGGGGTGAGCCAGGCGTGCCAGGCGACCTCGGACTCCTGCGGGTCGACCGGGCCGTCCCACTCGGCCTCGTACATGTCGCACCACCAGTTGAGCGGGCCGCCGTCGGGCTCCCGGAAGAGGAACTTGAACATCGGGCGGGGGACGATGCCGGTCACGCCGAGTTCCTCCTCGGCCTCGCGCACGGCGGCCTCGGCGTAGGTCTCGCCGGAGCCGACGACGCCGCCGACGAACATGTCGTACGCGCCGGGGGAGAACAGCTTGGTGTCGGTGCGGCGGTGGACGAAGATCCGGCCGGCAGGGTCGCGGACCATGATGAAGACGCAGCGGTGGGTCAGGCCGCGCCGGTAGACCTCGCCGCGCAGGGCGGTTCCGATCACCCGGTCGTGCTCGTCGACGACGTCCAGCAGTTCTTCGGCAGGGTTGGTCATGACTGACAGGTTAGGGTTTCGGGGCCCGGTTCGAACGCGTTCCCGCGATCCGTCGAACGCGGGCGGACGATGACGGTCGGAACGGCTGAAGGCGGCACGCGGTGGTGGAGATCTGGGGCGAGGCGACCGAGGGGTTCGAGCCCGTACGGGCGGCCTTCGCGCGGAACTTCGCCGAGTTCGGCGAACTCGGCGCGGCCTTCGCGCTGTACGTGCGCGGCCGCAAGGTGGTCGACCTGTGGGGTGGCGACGCCCGGCCCGAGGTCGGCGGACGGCCCGCGCCCGCGGTGCCGTGGACGGCCGACACCGCGCAGGTGCTGCGCTCGGTCACCAAGGGCCTGACCGCGACCGCCGCGCTGCTGCTCGCCGAGCGCGGCCTGCTGGACCTGGACGCGCCGGTGGCCTCGTACTGGCCGGAGTTCGCGGCGGCGGGCAAGGGCGGGGTGCCGGTCCGCTGGCTGCTCTCGCACCAGGCCGGGGTGCCCGCGCTGGACGTGCCGCTGCGGCTCGAGGACGTGCTCACCTGGGAGCGGGCGGCGGCGGCCGTGGCCGCGCAGGCGCCCGCCTGGGAGCCCGGCACGGCGCACGGCTACCACCCGTACACCTTCGGCTGGCTGGTCGGCGAGGTGGTGCGGCGGGTCAGCGGCCGGACGGTCGGACAGTACTTCGCCGAGGAGATCGCCCGGCCGCTCGGGCTGGACCTGTGGATCGGGCTGCCGGCCGGGGCCGCGCCCCGGGTCGGGAAACTGGTCGACCTGCCCGCCCCCGAGGCGGCCCGGACCGGCCCGAGCGGGCTGCGGCTGCGGCCCAAGCAGTCCGTCCGGGACGCCTACCAGGACCCGGCCTCGCTGACCGCCCGGGCCTTCGCCTCGGTCCGGCCCGGGGTGGACCTCAACGACCCGGCGGTGCAGGCCGCCGAGATCCCCGGCGCCGGCGGCATCGGGACCGCCCGCTCGCTGGCCCGCTTCTACGCGGGGCTGATCGGCGCGGCCGACCGCCCGGACGGCTCCGGCGCGCTGCTGCCGCCGCTGCTCGGGGCCGAGGTGCTGACCCGCGCGGTCGGCCCGGCGGTGGACGGCCCGGACCGGGTGCTGATCGTCAACTCGACCTTCGGCCTGGGCTTCTGGCGGCACGGCGCGACCGCGCCGATGGCCTCCCCGGCGAGTTTCGGGCACCCGGGCCGGGGCGGCTCGCTGGGCTTCGCCGACCCGGAGCTGGGGCTGGGGTTCGGGTACGTCACCAACGGCATGCAGCCGGGGGTCACCGGGGACGTCCGCTCGCGGAACCTGATCCGCGCGGTGCGGGGGTGCCTGGGGCTCTCCTGAGCCGGTCGGGGTGCTCGGGGCGGGCCCTGCGCCGGGCGGCCCCGCGCCGGGTGGGCCCCGCGCCGGGCGGGCCCCGCGCCGGGTGGGCCCTACGCGGGGCGGGCTCTCCGCCGGTGGGCTCTACGCCTGGCCGGTATCGAAGCGGCTGATCCGCTTGCCGTCGACGGTGAACCGCCAGGCGGTCCGCATCGTGCCCCAGGTGTCGTTGGTGAACTCGGCGACCAGCGCGTGGCCGTCGTGCGACTCGGTGTCGACGTTCATCCGGCCGTGGACGCTGAAGATCTCCTTGTCGATCCACTCGGCGACGTCGCGGTCGGAGCCGTCGTCGGACATGGTCGCGTCCGGGGTGAGGGCGGCGACGAAGGCCTCGCGGTCGCCCGCGTTGATCGCGGTGACGAAGGCGCGCACGGCCGGGTCGGAGAGCTTGGCGGGGGCGATGGTCATGCGGGACTCCCGGAGACGGGCGAGGGGTTGGGGAGTCCTGTCTACGGCGTTCGCGGGGGCCGTCCGGGCATGTCGGCGGCGCGTCGGGAAAATAGCGGGATTCATGTGCTTAGATCCAGAAACAGGCGTTTTGTCGGGTCGCGCGAACGCCCGGGTGCTCGCCACGGGGAGTGGCGGTGGGGGGGGGGGGCGGGGGTGGGGGGGGGCCGCCCCCCACGGAACGGGGGCGCGCCGGGGGGGCGGGGGGGGGGGGGGAACCGGC
>NZ_JBHTRF010000075.1:0-44205 GCF_042796115.1 Kitasatospora sp. NPDC056446
GTCGTCCGACAACACCAACTCGACCTTTGGTCGACCCGTCCGCGCCATAGGCCCAGTCTATATTTATGAACGAAATTCAAGACTCAGGACACTAGGGTCCGTCTTCAAGCCCCCGTCGTCCGCCCGGAGGGCGGGCGGGGCGGCGTTGGGGTGCGTGCATCGCAAGGCGGAGGAGGGAGTCCATGCGGAGCATCGGCGACCGACGACAACGCGGCGAGGTGCGTGCCCCGGCGTCGCCCCGCAGGCGGGGGCTTGAAGACGGGCCCTAGGTCCCTGGTGAACGCGTCCAAGGGCCGTAGTCGGGCCGCGCCGGGCAGGCGCAGGGTGGAGCCGTCGGCCGAACTGACGCCACCGTCTGGAGCCCGCTATGACCGTCGTGCCCTCCGCACACCCCGCCCGGCGCACCGCCGCCGAGGACCTTCACGACGGACCGCGCCGGCGGGTCGGCCCGCTGGCCGCACTGGACGGGCGGCTGCCCGGCGCGCACGACCTGCTGCTGATGCAGTGCCCCAGCTCGCTGCGGCCCCTCGCCGGCGGCGGGCTGCCGGACTGGGCGCGCGCGGTGCTGCGGGTGCACCCCTGGGTGACGGTCGGCCGGGCTCCCGCCGTGGCCGGCGACCCGGCGGACCTGCCGCACCCCCAGCGCTGCACCCGCGACCCGGAGGCGGCACCCGAACTCTGGTTCCCGGTGACCGTCCGCGGCCCCCGCCCCGGGCAGCGGCTGGACGCGCTGGCCCCCTGGGCGGCGGTGGCCCGCACCCTGCGGCCCGAGCAGCTGGCCGAACGGCGCGGGCGGCTCGCCCCCGAGCGGCTCGCCGGGATCCCGGCACTGGCCCTGCTGCCGGAGGTCGGCCGGCTGGTCGCGGACCACCGGATGCCCTGGGGCCCGATCGGCGCGGTCGGCTACGAACTGGGCACCGGCGTACCGGTCGCCGGGGCGCTCAGCCCGCTGCGGCTGGTCCTGCGCGCCCCGCAGCCGGTCAGCCGGCGCGACGCCCTGCAGCTGCGGCGGGCCCTGAGCAAGCTGCCGGTGCCGGTCCAGGCCGAACTGGAGACCCGGCACGGCTCGGTCCAGCTCGCCGAGTACGCGGCCTCGCCGTACACCCTCACCCTGCTGACCCCGGACGGGCCCCGCGAGGTCCGCGACCCGTGGTTCCCCCGGGGCCCGTTCGTCTGAACCGCGCTGTCAGCCGGTCCGGTTGGGCGGCCGGGACTCCGGGAGGCGGGAGCCCGCCGTCATGGTCCGCGTCGTCACGGGCCACGTCGTCACGGGCCGCTGCCCGTCACCCGGCGATGGCGCCTGCGCCCGAGGACGGCCAGGGGCTCCTCGAACGGCTGGTCCGCCAGGTAGTGCGGCGACCAGGCGACGCCCCAGCGGCCGCAGTTCGGACAGTTCCAGGTCCGGCCGGTCTCGTTGGCGTCGTCGAACAGATCGACCGGTTCACCGCAGGCCGAGGCGGGACAGGCCGGAGGATCGGTCACCGGCGGCGGTCCCGGGCGGGCCGCCACCGGGTGGCCGACACTGTGGATTCGTAGCGGAGTTCGCGGTTCACGCGGCGCCCTCGCCGGATTCGGCCCGGGTCCGGGGCGAGGCCGGGACGAGGTGGACGACCACCGTCGGCCCGCCCGGGAGGGGCCGAAGGCCGGCGGGGTCGACCGTACGCTCGACCCCGCCACCCACCGGCCGGACGTAGGCGAGCCCGCCCCGGGTGTCCATGTAGACGACGTCCCGGTCGCTCGTCAGGTCCCTGACCAGCTCACCGACCTGCGGGCGGTAGGGCGGCACGGTGGGGGAATGCTTGCGCGCCATGGGAAGTGACTCCGTTCCGTAGTTCATCGACTACCCAGAGCTGCCCACTGTCATCTATAGTCGGGGGTGCCTTCAAGCTTTCTTCTGAGAAGGAAAAGAAGCCAACCGCCATGAACCGAAAAGAACTTGATCCGGACTCCTCGCCTGCCGCCAAGTTCGGCGCGCAGGTTCGCGAGCTACGAGAGGCGCGAGGCTGGACCCAGGAGCATCTGGCATCGCTCACCGGGTACTCGGCCGTACATGTGTCCGCCATCGAAACTGGTCGGAAACCTCCAACCGAGCGATTTGCCAGAAGAGTTGATGTCGCCTTCGAGACTCCTGAACAGTTCGAACGGGAATGGCGCGATGCGGGGCGGCGCGTCCTGTTCGAGGGTTTTACCGACTACCTGCGCAGCGAGGCCGATGCGGTGGCGCTGCGGCTGTTCGAGATCAACATCATTCCGAGCCTCTTCCAGACCCCGGCCTACGCGAGGGCGTACCAGGAAGCGCGAGTTCGCCGAGGACGGGCAACGCAGCAGCAGGCCGAAGAGCGGCTCGCGCTGCTGCTGCATCGGCAGCAACGTCTCGACCGGCAGCCTCCGCCCCGAGTCCATGCGGTCATAGACGAGGGATGCCTCCATCGGACCATCGGGGGCCCCGACGTCATGGTGGAACAGCTCCTCCACCTGGAGGAGCTGACCGAACACCCCCAATTCGTCATCCAGGTAAGCCCGTTCTCCCTCGGGGAGGACCGGCCGTTCGCGCATCCCATCACCTTGCTGACGATGCCGAACAGGGCCAGCATCGGATACGGCGAGATTCAGGGGCGAGGCTTCCTCCAGCGCGACCCGAACCCCCTGTCCGAGTGGGCCGGCGAGTACGATCAGCTGCAGGTCGAGGCGTTGTCCCGGGCAGCGAGTCGAGAGTTCATCCGGCGAGTTCGGAGGGGGTTCGAAAATGGATGACCCAACACGCGCCAAGTGGCGCAAGAGCACGTACAGCGCCCAGGAAGGGCAGTGCGTGGAGGTAGCAGACGGCTCTCCCGGCCGGATACCGGTACGGGACAGCAAGGACCCTGACGGCCCGGCCCTCGTCTTCCCGGCCGACGCCTGGCAGTCCTTCGTCACCGCCGTCCGAGCCGGCGACTTCGGCACGGTCTGACGGACCCCGGGCCGCTCCCGCCGCGCCTCGGAAAAATCTCGGGCCCGATGTCGATCCGGCCGCGTCCGCTCCGACGTCACGGTGTGCGGCACCCCGCCGCACGGTGACGCGACCAGAGCCGACGAGGAAAAGCCCATGGACCAACTGCTCAGAGTCATGAACTTCAACGTCTCCGGTGACGGCATCGCGGCCGGTGAGCACCAGAGTTTCGAGCTGCCGTTCGGCCTCGACCGTCCCGAGCGGCTGTTCTCCTGGGCCGGGGCCACGGCCGGCTGGCCGATGCGCACCGATCCCGGGGGCAGCCGGGGCCTCGACGACTACTTCACCCGGGACTTCGCCCGCAACATCGGGGCCGAGATCATGGGCCGCAACAAGTTCGGGCCCCAGCGCGGACCGTGGCAGGACCACGAGTGGCGCGGCTGGTGGGGCGAGGAGCCGCCGTTCCGCACCCCGGTGTTCGTCATGACCCACCACCCCCGCCCGTCCTTCACGCTCTCCGACACCACGTTCCACTTCGTCGACGGCGACCCGGCCACCGTCCTCGACCGGGCGCGGGAGGCCGCCGGCGGCAAGGACGTCCGGCTCGGCGGCGGGGTCACCACCATCCGCCGCTTCCTCGACGCCGACCTCGTGGACACCCTGCATGTGGCGGTCTCCCCGGTGGAGCTCGGCACCGGGCTGAAGCTGTGGGAGTCCCCCGACGACCTGCTCGACCGCTTCCACCTGGAGGTCGTACCCAGCCCGAGCGGCATCGCGCACCACCTGTTCTGGCGGAGGTGACCCCGGCCGGGACGACGCGAGGACCCCACTGCCCGTGGCGGGCAGTGGGGTCTCCGTCCTGCATCGTGAATCCCCGAAGGCCGGTCATGCGGCATTGCCAGGTATCAATCCAGATCGGCCAAGGCACCCATGACCAGCGAGCGCGCCGCCGCACCCCGCGCCGCCCCCTGTGAGAGGCGATCAAAGGCTCGGGCGTACAGATCGATCTGGCTGGGCTGTGTGAGGGTCTCGGCGGCATCCAGCGTGTCCGCGTGGACCCTGGTGTCGTCGAAGATCGTGAAGGTCGGCATGGGCCACACGGTGCGTTCCGCCGCGAACGGGATGATGCCCAGCGCGACGTTCGGGAGATCCATGACTGCGAGTAGATGGCCGAGCTGTGCCGCCATGGTCTGGGCGCTGCACACCCGGTACCGCAACACGGACTCCTCCAGGACGAACGAGAACCGGCGTGCGCCACGGCTCAGCACCGCGTTGCGCCTCATCCGGGCCGTCACGGCTTCGCTCACATCGTTCGGCGTTCCCCGGAAGTCCGCGATGGACGACAGCAGGGCGGTGGCGTACCCAGGTGTTTGGAGGAAGCCGGGGATCACATCGGAGACATAGGTCCGGAACACCTTGGTCTGCAGGTACAGGTCCGCTGTGGACTCTTGAAGACGACGGAGCCCACTTCGCTGGAGTCGTCTCCACTGCACATGCGCGTCAGCGGACTGCCTGTTGGCCGCGATCAGGTCAAGGGCTTGATCGTCGGCGCCACAGGCTCGGCACCACGCCCTGATGTCCGCATCAGAGGGAGGTGTCCTGGCGTTCTCGATCCGGGATGACTTCGATTCCGACCATCCGCACCTGGCGGCCAGTTCCCGCCCGCTGATTCCCGCGTCCTTCCGGATCTCACCCAACCGACCCGCGAGGACTTCGCGGGCCTGCTGAACGCTCGGAGAAGGGTGCACGGGCGCGGAGCCGGCCTTCGTCAGATCTCGTACAGGTGGTGCGGGATCGCAAGCTCCCAGACCGCTTCGAACGCGGTACCGCACAGCTCCACGGCCTCCGGGTCCGCCGTGATCTCGTCCTCGACCACCGCGCCATCGCCGGAGAAGTGGTGCACCCGCAACAGCACACCGTCGAACAGCCAGAAGTCGTTTCCCGGCAGGGGGATCCTCGTGGCCCGGCGGCGTGGCAGCCAGCGGACCTCCTCACCCGCGGTGACGTTGGCGTGGGTGACGTAGTGCTCCCACCGGACGTACTCGGACACGGGCTCGGAGACGACCCTGGCTCGACGGATCACCACGCCCCGAGCCACAGCATCCGTGATCAACTGATCGTAGGGATGCCACCAGGACTCACGGTCCTCCCAGTCGATCCGCTCACCGCGCTGCCACGCCTCGAACCGCTCCGTCGGGGCGTAGGAGTCCCGCAGCTCCAGATGGACGGCGGAACTCTGGCACTGGTCAAGCAGCTCAGCGAAGGCGGGCACGCTCGATGACATCACACGCCTCCCTGATCATGGGCACCATCCGGGCCGGAAGCCTGACGATGGACTCACCCTCGGGCACCGATCCGTTCGCGGGGCTGCTCCCCTCGCAGTCCGCCTGAGCCTCGAGGCTCGGCTTCCATCCCTGGAACAGGATCTCCTGGGCGTCCGGGTCCACCCACACGGTAGGGCAGTGGTCCCGGTCGGTGTTGGGGTCGATACCAACGAACTCTACGGCCATGGCCGGCTCCCTGTTCCAGGTGCTTGCTCGGACCGCACAAGCTTCACCGGACAGCAGATGAACAGTCAACATGGCTATCTGTCACGATAATTGACATGCAAGCTCACGCAAGTTCGTGGAGTCCGATGCATCGCGAGCCGTAGCGTCGCCCCTATCGCTTCCAGTGCCGCGGTGGGCATGGAGCCGGCCCGTACAGGCCCTTCAGGCACCTGCTCGCAGCAGTTGACCACCGGGTCGGCCGACGTTCAGCTCCGGGTAGCGAAATCCCCCGCACGGGCGGGCTGGATCCGAACCAGAGCCAGGAGGGTCCACAGTGACCTCGATCAGTACGGAACGGATCACCGGCCGGTCTCTGGTGAACCCGGCGCCGTTCGGGCGCCTGACCGCCCGGATCGTCAAGGACGAGAACCTGGAACAGGCTCTTGCCGAGCGTGTCATGGACCAGGCCCTCGCGTTCCTCGGGGCCTGTGCCCTCAACCCCAAGTCCGGGTTGTCGCCCTCACCCCTGGTGGACGTCGGCTGGCACACCTTCATCCTGGACACCGTGGACTACCACGAGTTCTGCAAGGTCACGGCTGGGCGTTTCCTGCACCACGTACCGACCGGCGACGCGGATGGATCGGCCAAGGGCGCGAGCATCGCCACCACGGTGGCCGTCATCCAGGCCAGCGGGTACGCCATCGACGCCGAGCTGTGGAACATGGCCGCCGACTGCTCCGAAGGCAGCGGCGGGGACGGTAGCGACACCAGCGGAAACGGCAACTGCTCCCAGTGCCATCGCGGTTGCCACAACAGCTAGCGACTGATCATCCGGCCCGCCACCTGCCACACGGAGCGACGCGGGCCCGAACCCGAAGGACCTTGATGGGCTACACCTGGCGCGATCTGCCGTTCGAACTGCGAACGATCATCGAAAGGCGGATCGGAACGGTGACCGGCGCCGAACCACCGGCAGCGGGAACCGTTTCCGAATTCGCCGGCACTCTGGAGACCGCCGGCGGGCAGGTGTTCTGCAAGGCCATCCAGGAGAACAGCGCCAAGGCATGGATGCACCGCCTTGAGTCGGTCGTCTCCACTGTGCTCCCGCCGAACATCGCTCCTCGCATGCTCTGGAAGGTCGAGTCCGACGGGTGGTTGGCCATCGGGTTCGAGCACGTTCCCGGCAGGCATGCGGACCTGTCTCCTGGTTCGGCCGATCTCCCCTTGATCGCAGGGACGTTGGAAACGCTCGCCGAGACGCTGACCCCGGCCCCGCCCCTGCGGGCGTTCAGCCTGGCCGAGCGTTGGTCAGGTCAGGACTTCTGGCACAGGCTCGGCAAGCAGCACCATGACCGGCTCGATCCGTGGATCATGGAACGGCTGGACACGCTGATCCTGGCCGAACGCGAGGCCCCTGATCTCATCGACGGCAAGACCTTGGTGCACACCGACCTGACCGGCCCGAACCTCCTGGTGAACGGTGACGACGTGCGCGTCATCGACTGGGCGTTCCCAGCCCCCGGCGCCGCATGGGCCGACACGGCGTACATGGTCATCCGGCTGATCGAAGCCGGACACACACCCGAGGGCGCCGAACGGTGGGCAGACACCGTTTCCATGTGGAGCGATGCGGCCGAGTGGTCCGTGACGGCCTTCGGCGCGATCCTGACCGGCTTTTGGGCCCTTCGCGCCGCCGAGGCCCCCGGACAGCAATCGGACGCGCTGCGCGGCCACGGGCTCACCTGGCTGCGTCACCGACTCGGATAGCAGCCCCGGGCCGACCTTCCTCCTTTGAAGCGCTGCAACCGACTGCTGCTGCCCCCCGTCCACCGTCACCGTGAAGTCGGTCCAGCCGTTGGTTCGTCAAGGGAGCCGCCGACGCCGTCCAGCGGATCTTCAGCCCGGAATCGACCGGCTTCCTCAGGCGAGGCCTGACGGACGCGGCCGGGACCCCACTACCCGTGGAGGGTAGTGGGGTCTCCGTTCCGCTCGACGGGACCGGCTGTCAGCCGCTGATGCTGGGGGTGCCGGTCTCCAGGTGGCCGGTGAAGCGCTGGGACCAGGTGCTGTCCGCGTCGACCGTCACGGTGAAGTCGTACCAGCCGTTGGTGTAGGCCACCGCGTTGAAGAAGTCGCTGACGCTGCCGCCGGCCGGGACCTGGTAGGTCCAGGGGCCGTCCGTGCGGTAGTTGTTGGAGGCGATGGTGAAGGTCAGCGCGGTGCTGCCGCTGTTGGCGAGCTGGAAGTAGAGCGCGAGCTTGCCGGTGCCCGGCTCGACGGCGTAGGAGGCGGTGACGGCGGCGTTCTTGCCCGCCTTGGTCGCGTCGCCCTTGAAGCGGCGCAGGAAGCGGTTGGGGCCGACCACTGTGAGGTCGTAGGGGCCGCCGCCGAAGCCGGTGCCGCAGTTGAAGAAGTCGCTGGTGCTGCCGCCCGGGTCGACGGTGTACTGCCAGGGCCCGCCGCTGCGGTAGGCGTTGGCGTAGGCGGCGAAGTGCGCGGACTTGGCGGCCGCGGTGCCCTGGTTGGCCATGGCGATCCAGACCTTCATCACCCCGGCCGAGCCGAACTCCAGGTGGTCCAGGTTGGCGTTCGGCTGGTACGGCAGGGCGCGGGCCTGCCGGGTGCCGGACTCCTGGACGGGCAGCTGGTTGTTGACCGGGGCCGGGTTGGGCAGCGGGCCGCAGGCGGACAGGCCGATGGTCTGCGAGGTGTCGGGCAGCGCGGGCAGGCCGTACACCGGGTTGGCGAAGTCGAACACGCTGGTCAGGTCGCCGCAGACGCGGCGGCGCCAGTCGCTGATGTTCGGGCTGGTGGCGGGCGTGCCGAGGGCGGCCGTCCAGGTCTCCAGGAAGCGCAGCACCGAGGTGTGGTCGAAGGTCTCGGAGTTGACCCAGCCGCCGCGGGTCCAGGGCGAGACGGCGATCATCGGGACGCGGAAGCCGAGGCCGATGTTGGTGCCGCTGTAGAACTCGCCGGGGGTGCCGGCCGGGGCGGTCGGCGGCGGGACGTGGTCGAAGAAGCCGTCGTTCTCGTCGTAGTTGATGAACAGGATGCTGGAGTCGAAGACGTTCGGGTCCGCGTTGAGCGCGTCGATCACCATGTGGACGAAGTGGGCGCCGTCGGCCGGGGTGGCGTACGGGTGCTCGGAGGAGGCCTGGTCGGGGACGATCCAGGAGACCTGCGGCAGCGTGCCGGCCAGCACGTCGGCCTTGATCGCGGCGGCGATGTCGTCCGGGGTCCGGCCGGTGGCCTTGGGCACCGAGCCCATGCCCTTGACGGCGAGCGGGCTGCCGGCGGGGGCGCCGGAGAACTGGCTGAAGTAGGCGAGGGCGTTGTCGCCGTAGTTGTCGGCGGCGTTCTGGTAGACCTTCCAGCTGACGCCGGCGTTCTCCAGTGCCTCGGCGTAGGTCTGCCAGCGCAGGCCCTTCTCGTCGCCGCCGTCGTAGGCCGGGCCGCCCGCGGTGCCGGACGGGTCGATCTGGCCGGACCAGTGGTAGGTGCGGTTGGGGCCGGTCGCGCTGAGCACCGAGCAGTGGTACGCGTCGCAGAGGGTCCAGTTCTCGGCCAGCGCGTAGTGGAACGGGATGTCCTGGCGGGTGAGGAAGCCGAGCGTGCGGACGTTGCCCTTGGCGGCGACCCAGGAGTCCATCTTGCCGCCGTTCCACGCCTTGTGCTGGTCACTCCAGCCGTGGCTGAGGTCGCCGTTGCATTGGGCGAGGCGCTCGGGGTCGGCGCCGCCGGCGGGCTTGGTCTGGCTGAACTGCCACGGGTACTGGCGGGAGAACAGGCCGTTGGGCTGGTTGAAGACGCTGTAGCCGCCGGCGATCTGGATCGCGCTGCGGTCGGCGAAGCCGCGCACGCCGCGCAGGGTGCCGAAGTAGTGGTCGAAGCTGCGGTTCTCCTGCATCAGGATCACCACGTGCCGGGCATCGGTGATGGTGCCGGTGGTGGTCAGCGCGCTGGTGCGGGCGGTGGCGGGCGCGGTGCCGGGGGCGGCTCCGGCGGCGCCGGTGCCGGCCACGGCGAGGCCCGCCGCGGCGGCACCGGACAGCGTGACGAACTTCCTACGACTCAGCTCGGCCATCAGTCCGGCCCGTCCCTTCGCTGGCGATGTTGTGTACACAAGTCGGGGCTCACTCGACCGCGGAGCAGTCTCCACCGCGGTCGGAGCGGGCCGCCAGATGCGCGCAGCAGGGTTGGCGGACTGTTCGTCCGGGGGTCACCCGGGTTCGCCCGGACGTCACCGGGCGACGCCCGGCTGAACGGGCGGCTGAGTCGGTGCGGAGGGCCTGCGGTGGTCAGCGGTCCTTCACGTCGATGCCCAGCGCCTGGGCGAACTGGGGTGCCAGTTCCAGCAGTTGGGTGGAGCTGATGACCGCGCCGCGCAGCCCCTGGTGGCCGTCGACCAGCCCGAGCCGGACGGCGCCGCGCAGATCGGTCTTGCTCAGTGTCGCGCCGCGCAGCCGGACCTCCTCCAGCGTCGAGCCGGGGAAGGACACCCCGGTCAGCTTCGCCTCGCCGAAGTCCACGTCGCGCAGCAGGCAGTCCTCGAAGACGACGTCCCGCAGTACGGCCGAGCGCAGGTTGACCGCCTCCAGCTTGCAGCCGCGGAACACCACCCGGCGCACCGCCGAGCCATACGCGGCGACCCCGGCCAGCACGCCGCCGACGAAGGCGCTGTCCTGCCACTCGGACTCGCTCAGGTCGCAGGCGACCCAACGGCCGGCCTGCACCCAGACCTCGTTGAACCGGGCCTGGCGCAGCTTGACCCCGCTGAGCGCCACACCGGTGAAGGCGCACTCCAGGAAGGCCGCCCCGGCGCCCGACTCGTCGGTGTGCTCGCCACCGTCGAAGTGCGTGGTGTCGTACCGCTCGTCGCTGCGCAGCGGCCCGGTGTGCGGGCGCAGCAGCTCGGCGTACGGGAGGTCGGAGAGGCGGTCGGGGACGGCACGGGGCATGGCGGCGGCTCCTGGGCGGTCGGGGGCGGAGGGGTCTCGCCCGCATGCTCGCACGCGGCACCGACAACGCCCCGCAACCGTCGCGGCCCCGCCCGCGCGGCACCCGGCACCCGGCACCGACGGAGCCCCGCAACCGACGCGGCCCCGGACCGGCCGCGCGGAGGCGGCCGGTCCGGGGTGCTCACCGCAGGGTTCAGCCGCGCGCCCAGAGGGAGTTGACGCGGCTGCGCTCGGTGCCGTTCGGGTAGGGGTTGGTGCAGGAGGTGCCCGGGCCGCCGCCCGACATCAGCTCGCTGCACGGGCCGGAGTAGTGGTCCGGCAGGCCGAGCACGTGCCCGGTCTCGTGGGCGGTGACCCGCACCGAGTTGTACTGCCGGTTCTGCTGGTAGTCGAGGAAGACGTAGCCGCGCCCGTGGCCGTCGGTGCTGGCGTAGGAGCCGCGGCTGTCGTTGCCCTCGTAGTAGGCGAAGTCGCCGCCCGAGCCGGACCGCAGCTGGACGTTGCTGACCGAGCTGTTCCAGATCTGCGCGGCCTGGGATATCTGGTTGCGGAAGCTCGGGGCCGAACTGGCGTCGTAGGTGACCACGACGGTCGCCAGGCCGGGGTTGGCGGCCTGCTTGGCCTTCGCGGAGGCCATCACGGCCTGGAAGAAGGCCTGGTTGTTCGCGGCCTCGGCGGCCGAACCGGCGTACGTCGAGGCGGTGTAGCCCTGGACGGCCGGGGCGGCCGGTGCCGCGGTCGCGGCGGTGGTGGGCAGCACGGCGAGGCCGGCCGCGAGGGCGAGGCCGAGGGCGGCGGACAGCACGGATCGCTTCATGTGGGGGCTCCGATTCCTGTGGTGCCGTGGCCGGTTGGGGGCCGGCCCGGGGGGACACCTGGTCAACGGGTGATGTCCCCAGAGCTTCGGGCAGCCCGGCGGGCGCGCGGATGATGTCAATCGGCGATAGCCCTGTGCAATACCCCGGTGAGCCCGGCAGTTTGAGTCGTCTTTTCCTGTCCTTGACTCAATCGAGCCCCTGGCATTCCGTTGGGGCGGCGGCTAGGCTCCGATGCGGGGAAGTACCCAGAGCGGCGGGCCGCTTGATTCCGGCCTTGCGGCCCGCCGCGCCCTGATTCACCTGCCCGGGCTCACACACCGGGTTCACGCACCGGGTTTACGCACCGGGTTCACGCGCCTGTCGTCACGTACCCGGGTTCACGTACCCGGATTCGCTTGCCGGAACGGTCAGTTCGCCGCCGCGAGGCCGTTCGCCCAGAGGTAGTCGACCTGGCCGCGCTCGTTGGCGTCGGGGTAGGGGTTGGTGCAGGAGGGGCCGGGGCCGCCGCCCGACATCAGCTCGCTGCACGGGCCGGAGTAGTTGTCGGGCAGGCCGAGCACGTGCCCGGTCTCGTGGGCGGTGACCCGCTGCGAGTCGTACTGCTGGTTCTGCTGGTAGTCGAGGAAGACGTAGCCGTGGCCGTGGCCGTCGGTGCTGGCGTAGGAGCCGCGGCTGTCGTTGCCCTCGTAGTACGAGAAGTCGCCGTTGCCGCCGGACTCCTGGAGCTGCACGTTGCGCACCGAGCTGTTCCAGATCTGCGCGGCGCCGGCGATCTGGCTGGTGAAGGAGGGCGCGTTGGCGGTGTCGTAGGTGACGGTGACGGTCTGCAGCCACGGGTTGGCGGCCCGCTTGGCCTTGACCGAGGCCACCACGGCCTGGAAGAAGGCCTGGTTGTCGGCGGCCTCCGCGGTCGAACCGGCGTACGCCGCCGGGGTGTAGCCCTGGACGGCGGCGGGTGCGGCAGGGGCGGAGGGTGCGGAGGGGGCGGCTACCGCGGTGGCGGGCAGGGTCGCGAGGCCGGCCGCGAGGACGAGGCCCAGGGCGGCGGACAGCACGGATCGCTTCATGTGGGGGCTCCGGATTGGCGGTGCGCCGCCCCGCCGGGGCCGGTGGGGGCCGGGCACGGCGGCGGCGCACGGTGGGGGCCGCCTCGGCCGGTGGCCGGGGCGGGTTGCTGCCCATGAGCTTCGACCCGCCCGGGCCCGTCGCGGATGATGTCAACCGGCGATAGCACCGCCGCATACCGGCGCGGTCACCGCCGCGCACCGGCGGGGTCCGCCAGGCGGTGCGTCGGCACGCCTTTTGATGCCTGTCATGTCCTTGGCGAGGTGGCTCGATGGCGTCTATGCTCCCGACGTGGAGCTCGACGTGAGACACCTCCGGGTGCTGTGCGCGATCGCCGACACCGGAAGCCTCCGCAAGGCCGCGCTCCAGCTCGGCATGACCCAGCCCTCCCTCACCACCCAGTTGCACCGCATCGAACGGACCATCGGCGGCACCCTGTTCACCCGCGAGCAGACCGGCAGCCGGCCCACCGCGCTCGGTCACTCGGTGCTCTCCCGGGCCAGGCCGGTGATCACCGAGATGGCCGCGCTGGTCGCCGCCGCCCGCCAGGAGGCCCGCGACGCCTGCGGGCCCGGCCGGCAGCGGCGGCTGCGCATCGGCAGCGTCGGCAGCCGGGCGGTCGCGGCCTGGCTGCGCCGGGTGCACGAGCGGCTGCCGGACACCGACACCACCATCCATGTCGACGTCTCGGCCAGCGCGCTGCTGCGGATGGTCGCCGCCGACCAGCTCGACGTGGCCTTCGTGTACGAGAGCGAGGGCTTCCCGCTGCGGGTGCCGCCGGACGCCGAGCAGCGGGTGCTGATGGCCCGGGAGCCGCAGTACGTCGAACTCGCCGCCGGGCACCCGGCCGCCGCCCGCCCGGTGGTCAGCCTCGCCGACCTCGCCGGGGACACCTGGATGGTCGACCCGACCGCCGACCACGAGTACGCGGCGATGCGCCGGGTCTTCGGCGAGGCCGGGCTCAACCCCCGGGTGCTCCAGGTGCGGGACAACGCCACCGCCGCCGAGCTGGTCGCCTCCGGCGAGGCCGTCCGCCCCTGCCAGCCGACCTCCCTGCCCGGGCCCGGCACGGTCGTCCGCCCGGTGCACGGGGACCCGCTGGCCGTCCGGCTGCTGTTCACCTGGCGCCCGCGCGCGCTCAGCCCGCCCGCCCTGGACGCGCTGTACGGCGAACTGCGCGCCGCCTACCTGGACCTGGCCAGGGTCAACCCGGACTACCTGGCCTGGCTGGCGCGCCACGAGCCGGTGCTGCTGGGACGGGCGTAGCGCGCGGTCCGGCGCACCGGGCCGCGCCCGACCGGCGACCCCCGGGCCGGCCCACCGGCGTGCGGGTCAGCGCGCCCGGGCCGCGCCCCCGGCCCTGCCCTCCCGCCCGTGGATCAGCACGCCCACCGCCACCATCAGCGCGCAGACCAGGCCGGCCGCCAGGACGCCGGAGCCGCCGAGCGCCGTGCAGGCCAGCACCAGCGCGGCCCCGACCGGCGCCACCGCCTGGGCGGCCGTGCCGCGCTTGGTGTGCCGGGAGTGCAGGAACCAGACCGTGACCAGGTAGACCGCGGTCGGCACGGTGACCGTCGCGGTGGCGGCGGTCGCGGAGATCTCCGCCTGGTGCACGGCCGACTCCACCGCCACCTCCAGCCCGGCGCCGATCGCCGCCGCCGAGCCGAACACCAGGTAGTGCCCGTAGCCCCAGGCGAAGGCCTGCCGGTTGGAGCGCAGGTGCTCGTGGACGGACCGGGCGAAGTAGATCCACCAGGCGGCGAAGCAGATCAGCAGGCCGCCGACCGCCACCGGTACCAGCCGGCCCAGCTCCTCGTGCTCGTCCACGGCCGACTGCACGGCGACGGTCGCCGCCGCCACCGTCTCGCCGAGCACGATCAGGGTGAACAGCCCGTACCGCTCGGAGATGTGGTGCGGGTGCCAGGGGGTCTGCGTCCGCAGCTCGGCGATGACGGGCACGGCCAGTTCGCACAGCACGCCGACCGGAAGGACGTACGGCCGCGCGCCGTGCGGCAGGAACAGCACGACCACCCAGCCGACCTGGCAGAGCGTGATCCCCACCGCGTACCGCAGGGCGACCCGGCGCGCCTCGCCCTGCTCACTGGCCGCCGCGCGCAGCCACTGGGTCACCATCGCCAGGCGCATCACCACGTACCCGGTGATCGACAGCGCCATGTCCTGGGTGGCGAACAGCCGAGGCACCCCGGCGGCGAGGATCAGCACCCCGGCGATCTGCACCAGCGTGGTGACCCGGTACGGCACGTCGTCGCAGTCGTACGCGGAGGCGAACCAGGTGAAGTTCATCCAGGCCCACCAGATCGCGAAGAAGGCCAGCACGTAGCCGCGCAGGCCCTCCCCGTAGTGCCCGGCGGCGAGGGAGTGGGCGAGTTCGCGCCCGGCCTGGCCGACCGCGACCACGAAGCAGAGGTCGAAGAAGAGTTCCAGCGGGGTGGCGACCCGGTGCGGCTCGTCGCGGTCGCGCGGGACCATCCGGCGCACCGGCGGCGGGTCGACGTGGTGTGCGGGGGGTGCCGCGGCGGGGTCACTGGCCATCGGAGCTGCTCCGGGGTCGGGAGGGCGGTTCGTCCCGCGCATCCTGGCAGCGGCCCGGGCCGGGCGCACGCACCGGCGCGGCGCGTGCGCCGGACGGTGCGCCGCCTCGACGGCCCGCGCGACCCCGGGTTCAATGACCCTTTATGCCCCTTTTTTCCTTGCCGTCAGCCGTAGTTGACGCTTGGGTGCGCGAAGTGGGTGACAGCTCGGCGGGTTTCCGGGCGCGCCCCGCGCGCTGCGCCACGAGGGGCCGGAGCGCGCCGCTAGATTCGCTTCGGTCGGAGAGCGCGGGCCCTGCGGGGCTCCATGACACGGGCGGCCTGCGGGCAACGCGGAAGGTCAAGGCGGGTGGCGGGACAGCGGGGGCGGCGGAGCCGACCTTCCCGTGTCCGCACCACCGGCCTCGCGATCACCGCGCTGCTCGCCAGTGCCTGCCGTGCCGCCCGCCTCGCCGTGTCCGCCGCGGCTACTTCTCCCAGCCCACCTTGCTGTAGTCCTCCCCCGCGAGACCGAACGCCCCGTAGTTGGCGAGGCCCTTGCGCACCGCCACCACCGCGGGCCGCTGGTAGAGCTCGACGGTGTGGCCGAGCTCCCAGATCTTCGCGTCCGCCTGGTTGTAGACCTTCGCGGCCTCCGCCGGGTCGACCGTCCCGGCCGCCTTCTTCAGCAGCCCGTCGATCTCCGGGGTGCCCAGCCGCGACGGGTTGCTGAAGGTGTTGTCGCCCACCGGCAGCCGGAAGTTGGCCAGGCTCTTGGAGTTGGGGAAGGAGTCGGTGTTGCGCCAGCTGGCGATGTCGAACTTGCCCGGGGTCACGTACTTGGCGAAGTAGTCGTTGGCGGCCACCTTGTCCAGGTCGACCTTGACCCCGGCCGCCTGCCACATCGCCGCCGCTGCGGTGGCGAGGTCGAGCTGGGCCTGGGTGGAGCCGTCGCTGAGCACCCAGTGCAGTTCCAGCGGCTGCCCGTCCTTGGTCCGGGGCTGGCCGCTGTCGGCCTCCTTCCACCCGGCCTCGTCCAGCAGCTTCTTGGCCGCGGGCACGTCGAACTTCGCCCAGTCGCCGGAATTGTCCTGGTAGCCCGCCTGGTTGGGCATGATGATGTGGTTGCCGAGCGGCTTGAACTCCACCGGCACACCGTTGTTGGCGATCTTGATCAGCGCCGAGCGGTCGATGGCCTTCCCGAGCGCCTGGCGGACCCGCTGGTCCGCCAGCGCGCCGGTGCCGCCGAAGGAGATGTGCACCTCGTCCCACGGGCTGGCGGCCCGGATCACGGTGTCCTTGGCGCTCTTCAGCTGCCCGTACGCGGTGGCGGTGCCGGCCGAGGCGAGGTCGATCTCGTTGTTGAGGTACGCCTGGATGCTCGCGGCCTTGTCCATCACCCGGAAGGTGATCTTGTCCAGCTTGGCGCGGGTGCCCCACCAGGCCGGGTCCGGGACGAAGCTGATGGTCTGCGCGGTCTTGTCGGCCACGCCGATCCTGAACGGGCCGGAGGTGATCGGGACCTTCTCCAGCCAGCCCTTGTTGAAGTCCTCCGGGGTGGCGATGCCGGCGGCCGGGACCAGCGGGCGGAACAGGTTCTGCCAGTCCGCGTACGGCTCCGAGAAGGTGACCTTCACCTCGGTCGGGTCGGCGCCCTGCTCGACCGCGGAGATCAGCTCGTAGCCGGACGGGTCGTAGCCGTTGTACGCCGGGTCCTTGCCGTTGCTCGCCTGCCAGTCCGCCTTGAAGTCCAGGTAGCTCAGCGGCTTACCGTCCGACCACTTGGCCTTGGGGTTCAGCTTGTACGTGACCACCTGCGGCGAGGTCGAGGTGACCTTGGCCTCCGTCAGGAAGTCGGCGTTCGGCCGGAAGGTGCCGGAGGCGTCGGTGTCGAAGAGCGTCGGCTCCAGCGCCCGGACGAGGTTCACCGTGTCGGTGTAGGAGCCGCCGTCCACCTGCAACGGGTTCCACTGGGTGATCCACTGGTCCAGGGCGAAGCGCACCTCGCCGCCGTCCTTGAGCTGGTCGGCCGGCTTGGCGTTGATGTCCTGGGCGTCCTGCCTCGGCGGCTCGCTCTTGGCCACGTCGCCGGCCGAACCGCCCCCGCCCGAGGTGCACGCGGTGGCCGCGAGCACCACGGCGACGGCGAGGGCGGCCGTCCGGCCGAGGCGGCGGGCCGTACTGGAAGCGTCCATGAGGGGTCCCCCTGGTGAGGTCCGCGAAGCGGGAATCGGGCCCAGCAGGCATGACTGGGCTTGAGCGTGGGCACTCAATCCGGCACCGAGCCAGAGGAACGTAACAGCGGATCAGATCCGCCACCAGGGGGAGGAGCGCACACCTGATCCAGAAGTCACACGCGGCAACACGACCGCAACACCGCCGCCGTCCCCGGGTGCTTCACTCTGACCTGCGCTTTCCCCGAACCGCCCGACTCGGCTGCCGCCCCTGCCATCTGACGCCCCATCCGGGCCCGACCGAAGGCCACCACCCGATGCCCACCAGACGCGTCGGCCCCGCCCCCACCCCGGGCGGCCGCTGATGCTCCGCTACCTGGCGAAGCGGCTGAGCTACTACGCGGCGCTGCTGCTCGCCGCCGTCTTCCTGGCGTACGCGATATCCGCGACCGCCCTCCAGCCGCGCACCTACTTCGACGCCAAGGTCCCCCGCCCGTCCGCCGAGTCGGTCGAGCGCCAGCTCACCGCGCTCAACCTGAACGACCGCACCCCGGTGGTCGAGCGCTTCGGCCACTGGGCCGGCGGACTGCTCCACGGCGACCTCGGCCGGACCATCCACGACACCCCGGTCACCGACGACTTCGGCCGACGGGTCTGGGTCTCCCTGCGGCTGCTGCTGCTCGGCAGCCTGCTCGGCATGCTCCTCGGCGTCGCCGCCGGGGCGTGGAGCGCCGTCCGCCAGTACCGGATCTCCGACCGGCTGCTCACCGTCATGTCCTTCGTGCTGCTCTCCACGCCGGTCTTCCTGGTGGCGCTGTTCCTCAAGAACGGCGCCATCGCCGCCAAGGACGCGGCCGGCCACGAGGTGATCCCGTTCACCGGCTACGAGACCCCCGGGCTCGCCGGCGGCCTCGGCACCCACCTGGCCGACTGGGCGCTGCACCTGCTGCTGCCCACGATCTCGCTGGCCCTCGGCGGCCTCGCCACCTACAGCCGCTACCAGCGCGGCACCATGCTCGACGTGCTCGGCTCCGACTACCTGCGCACCGCCGAGGCCAAGGGCCTCACCCGCGGACAGGCGCTGCTGAAGCACGGGCTGCGGACCGCCGTGATCCCGATGTCGACCATGTTCGCCTACAGCTTCCTGGGCATCTTCACGGGTGCGATCTTCACCGAGACGATCTTCGGCTGGCACGGCATGGGCGAGTGGCTGATCAAGTCGATCAACGAACAGGACGTCAACTCGGTGGTGGCGATCAACCTGTTCACCGCCGGGGTCGTCCTCGCCTCGGGCCTGCTCGCCGACACCCTGCACGCCGCCCTCGACCCGCGCGTGCGGTCCTGACCGGAGGAGAACCCCAGTTGACCACCCTCTCCACCGGGGCCGCCGAGCCGACCGACCCCGCCGGACCGACCGGTCCCGCCGACCCGGCCGGTCCCACCGGGCCCGCCGCCCCCGCCCCCGCCCCCGCCGGGGCGTCCCGGGCGGCACCCGGGCGCGGCCGGCTCGTGCTCGCCCGGCTGCTCGCCGCCCGCGGGGCCGTCGCGGGGGCCGTCGCCGTGCTGCTGCTGTTCGTACTCGCCTTCGGCGGGCCGTACCTCACGCCCTGGCACTACGCCACCCCCGACTTCTCCGCGCTGCACCAACCCCCGTCCGCCGAGCACTGGTTCGGCACCAACGGGGTCGGCCAGGACGTGTTCGCGCAGACCGTCCGCGGGCTGCAGAAGTCGCTCGTCATCGGGCTGTTGGTCGCCCTGTTCTCCACCGTGCTGGCCTCCGTGGTCGGCGCCTGCGCCGGCTACTTCGGCGGCTGGACCGACCGCGCGCTGATGTTCCTGGTGGACCTGATGCTGGTCTTCCCCTCCTTCCTGATCATCACCATCGTCTCGGCCCGGCTGAAGAGCGCGGGCTGGATCGCCTTCGTGCTGCTGCTCGCCCTGTTCAACTGGATGATCACCGCCCGGGTGGTCCGCTCGATGACCATCTCCCTGCGCGAGCGCGACTTCGTCCGCGCCGCCCGCTTCATGGGCGTACGGCCGCTGCGGATCATCAGCCGGCACATCCTGCCGAACGTCGCCTCCTTCCTGATCATCGACGCCACCATCGCGGTCGGCGGCGCCGTGATGAGCGAGACCGCGCTCTCCTACTTCGGCTTCGGGGTCAAGGCGCCGGACGTCTCGCTCGGCACCCTGCTCGCCGCCGGGACCAGCGAGGCCCCGGTGTTCCCGTGGCTGTTCTACTTCGCCGCCGGCCTGCTGGTGCTCTTCGTCCTCGCCGTCAACCTGATCGGGGACGGGCTGCGCGACGCCCTCGACCCCACCTCCGGGGCCGCGCCCCGCCGTTCCCGTAGGAAGCGCCCGTGACCACCACCGTCGACACCCCGCTGCTCGCCGTCCGGGACCTGCGGGTGGACTTCGCCGGGCCGAACGGCCCGGTCCCCGCCGTCCGCGGTGTGGACCTCACCCTGCGGCGCGGCGAGACCCTCGGCATCGTCGGCGAGTCCGGCTCCGGCAAGTCCGTCACCGCGCTGTCCGTGCTCGGGCTGCTGCCCGGGACGGCCCGGCTCAGCGGATCGGTGCGGCTGGACGGGCGGGAACTGGTCGGGCTGCCGGGCAAGGAGCTCGCGGCGATCCGCGGCCGCCGGGTCGCCATGGTCTTCCAGGACCCGCTCTCCGCCTTCACCCCGGTCTACCGGATCGGCGACCAGATCGCCGAGGCGGTCCGCATCCACCAGCGGGTGGACCGGGCCACCGCCCGGCGGCGGGCCGCCGAACTCCTCGACCTGGTCGGCATCCCCGCGCCCGACCGGGCCCTGGACAGCTTCCCGCACGAGTTCTCCGGCGGCATGCGCCAGCGCGCGATGATCGCCATGGCCGTCGCCAACGAGCCCGACATCCTGCTCGCCGACGAGCCCACCACCGCGCTCGACGTGACCATCCAGGCCCAGGTGCTGGACGTGCTGCGCACCGCCCGGCGGGAGACCGGCGCGGCGCTCGTCCTGGTCAGCCACGACCTCGGGGTGATCGCCGGGACGGCCGACCGGGTCGCGGTGATGTACGCGGGCCGGGTGGTCGAGACGGCCGGCGTGGACGAGCTGTTCGCGGCCCCGCACCACCCGTACTCGCTCGGCCTGATCGGCGCGCTGCCCCGGCTGGACGGGCCCGGCGGCCCGCTCGTCCCCATCCCCGGCAGCCCGGCGCCGATGGCCGAGCTGCCGCCGGGCTGCCCGTTCGCGGCGCGCTGCCCGCTGGTGCGGGACCGCTGCTCGACGGCGGAGCCCGACCTGGCCGCCGCCCGGGCGGGGGCGGACGGGCACCTGTCGGCGTGCGTACGGTCGGCGGAGCTCGCCGAGCGGCGGCCCGCGCCGGCCGAGGTCTACCCCGTGCCGGAGCTGCCCGCCCCCGCGGGCCCCCGCGACCGTTCCGCCCTGGCGCCGGTGCTGGCGGTCAGCGGCCTGGGCAAAACGTTTCCGCTGCTCAAGGGCACGGTGTTCAAACGCAGGATCGGCGAGGTGTACGCGGTCGACGGCGTCGACCTGGACCTGCGGGAGGGCGAGACCCTCGGCCTGGTCGGGGAGTCCGGCTCCGGCAAGTCCACCACGCTGTTCGAACTGCTGAAGCTCGGCGCCCCCGAGACCGGCCGGATCGAGGTCCTCGGCCGGGACACCGCCGGACTCACCCGGGCCGAGGCCCACCGGCTCCGCGCCGAACTGCAGATCGTCTTCCAGGACCCGATGGCCGGCCTCGACCCCCGGATGCCGATCGGCGACATCGTCGCCGAACCCCTGCGCGCCCAGCGCACCCCCCGCGCCGAGATCGACCGCCGGGTGCCCGTCCTGCTGCGCCAGGTCGGCCTCGACCCGGACCACGCCGTCCGCTACCCGCACGAGTTCTCCGGCGGCCAGCGCCAGCGCGTCTCGATCGCCCGGGCCCTCGCCGTCCGGCCCAGACTGCTGGTGCTGGACGAACCGGTCTCCGCACTCGACGTCTCCATCCAGGCCGGGGTGCTCAACCTGCTCCAGGCGCTCAAGGCCGAACTCGGGCTCTCCTACCTGTTCGTCTCCCACGACCTCTCGGTGATCCGGCACCTCGCCGACCGGGTCAGCGTGATGTACCTCGGCCGGACGGTCGAACAGGGCGAGGTCTCCGCCGTCTTCGACCGCCCCCGGCACCCGTACACCCGCGCCCTGCTCTCCGCCGTCCCGCTCCCCGACCCCGCCGCCGAACGGGCCCGCGACCGCGTCCTGCTCGCCGGCGACCCGCCCTCCCCCACCGAACGCCGCGCCGGCTGCCCCTTCCGCACCCGCTGCCCGCGCTACGCCGGGCTCGCCGATCCGGCCGACCGGGCCCGCTGCGAACAGGAGCGGCCCGTACCGACCGGCGACCCGGGCGCCGACCACCAGGCCGCCTGCCACCACCCGGAGCCGCCGCCCGCGGCCCCTCACGAAAGGTGATCACCCGAATACGATTCGGTGGATCGGGCCGGCGCCGTGTAGTGTCTTCGACGTCAGCAAGCGCCGCTAGCTCAGTTGGTTAGAGCAGCTGACTCTTAATCAGCGGGTCCGGGGTTCGAGTCCCTGGCGGCGCACATGGCAAGGTCTCAGGCCGCTCACTTCGGTGGGCGGCCTGAGTCGTTTCCCGGAGCTTGTTCCCGGAGCCTCGGCTCCCTGGCGCTCCGGGAGCCCGCTCAGCCGGTGTCGAGCACGGCCGAGGCCACCGCGTCCGGGCGGTCGAACATCACCAGGTGCCCGGCCGGGGCCGTCGTCCGGAAGTCGGCGCCGAGCAGCGCCGCCAGCTCCCGCTGCGCGGCCAGCCAGTCCTCGGTGCGACGGTTCCGACAGCCATCGTCGGCGGCCAGCACGGTGACCGGCAGGCCCTCGGGCAGCGGCCGGGCACGCCGCAGCCCGTCCAGTTCGGCGGCCAGGTCGAGGTAGCGCCCGTTCTCCCGCAGCAGCGCGCGCAGGGCCCGGCCGGTGCGGTAGCAGTGCCGGGCCAGCGGAGCCGGGGCCAGGTCCTCGCGGCGGACGGTGGACAGCCGGGCCGCCGTCCGCCGGGCCGCCGGGCCGAGCAGGTACGGCACGGCCAGGGCGGTCGCGGCACCGGCCACCGCCCGGGCCGCCAGGTCACGGGCGCGGGGCGCCGGGTACGGCCGGGCCGACGGCTCCACGCTGCCGTCGACCAGGACCAGCCCGGCGGTCCGCTCGGGGTGCAGCCGGGCGAAGGCCTCCACGTGGAAGCCCGCCAGCGAATGGCCGACGACGGTGCACGGCCCGCCCAGCCCGAGGCCGTCCAGCACCGCCCGGATCCGCCGCGCCTCGCCGGCCGCCGTCGGCGCGGGCCGCCCGGTGGCGGGCTCGGCGGCGCTCAGCCCGTAGCCGGGCCGGTCGAAACGGACCACGGTGCGGTACGGCGCCAGAAAGGGCACGACGAGGTCCCAGTCGAACCAGCTGCTGCCGAGGCCGCCGCTGAGCAGGCAGACCGGACCGCTGCCCTCGGTGCGGACGTGCAGCGGGACGCCGTCGATGCGCAGGAAGCGCGCCCGGACGCCGGGGCCCTCGGGGCGTCGGAAGTCACCGGGGGTGGCGGGGGTGCCAAGGCTGCCGGGATCGCCGGGGGTGGCCGGGGGGCCGGGGGTGGTCATGGGCGCCTCCGGTCGTCGGTCGCGGCCGTCGCACCCGCTGCCGTCGCCGCCGTCGCCGCCGCCTCCGGCCCGTCCGGCGCGGCGGCCCGGGCGGACATCGCGACGCCCGCCGCCAGCAGCCCCAGCCAGAGCGCGACCAGCAGCACCTGCAGCCGTTGGCCGGCGCCGAGCGCCCAGGTGCCGTGCCCGGCCTGGAAGGCGGCGATCGCGGCGAGGCTCCAGCCGGTGGCGAGCAGTTCGGCGCCGAGCAGCCAGGGCCCGAACCGGCGCACCGGCGGCCACCAGCCGTAGCGGCGGGCGGCGACGGTGAGGGCGACCAGCGCGGTGAGCGCGCCGCACATCGCGAGGCTGCTGGTGACGGCGTGCGCGGTGTGGGTCGCGGGGACGAGTCCGGCGGTCTCGCGGGCGGCGCACATCTCGTCGCTGGTGGGGGTGCAGCTGAGCGGCAGCCGGGAGTCGGCGGCGGTGGCGGCACCGAACAGGGCCAGGGCGGACCAGCCCACGAGCGCCCAGCGGTTGCGCCGGGAGGCCCCGGCCTGGCCGGTGGCGAGGGCGGTGCCGGCGGCGGCGAGCAGGCAGAGCCCGGCGACCAGGTCGGTGGCCCGGAAGAGGCCGCCGAGCGGCTGGTCCTCGGCGGCGAGTTCGCTGATGTACGCCTGCACCGGGTCGAGCCCGGTGCTCAGCACGACCTCCAGCACCCAGGCGGTGTACGCGACGGCGCTGAGCAGCAGGAGGACGGCGACCGTCGTCCGCGCGGTGCGGTGTCCTGGCTGGCGGCTGGGCACGCTTCCACCCTAACCAGCGGCGAACTCCGGCCCAACCGGAAGGAACGGGACGGATCGGGCGGGGTGCGCGGACCGGTTCGAGGCACCCGTCCGGACCGTGTATTGTTTTCCAGGTCAGCAGGCGCCGCTAGCTCAGTTGGTTAGAGCAGCTGACTCTTAATCAGCGGGTCCGGGGTTCGAGTCCCTGGCGGCGCACAGACACCGGGGAGCCTCTCGCAACAGCGAGGGGCTCCCCGATTTTTTGGGCCTTCGACGTCCGATTTGTGTGTGATGTCGGTCTCGATTGGCGATCCGCCGGAGCCGACAGGCCCGTTCTGCTCGTCCAGGGCAGTAGAACCGGAATCGGGACAAAGGTCCCCAACCCTCCGATGTCCCCGTCCGAGCAGGCCGCTTCGGTGCGCCCGCAGGAAAGGCCGCGCTTTGTCCAGAAACGCCCAGAGCGGCCGTCGCACGCCGTCGATCAGTCTCCGGCCGGTCAAGCGGCTCAAGCGCTCCACCGGCCCGGTCGGCGGGTCCGGCGGGTCCGGCGGCAGGAAGCCGCGCCGGCCCAAGCGCACCGGCTGGCGCCGGCTGATACCCACCTGGCGGATGACCCTGCTCGGCTTCGCCTCGGCGCTGCTGCTCGGCATCGGCCTGTTCGCGCTGGGGGTCGCGCTGGTCAAGGTCCCGGACGCGCACGCCGCCGCGACCGCGCAGAGCAACACCTGGCTCTACGCGGACGGCTCGGTGATCACCCGCACCGGCCAGACCAACCGGCAGAACGTCACCCTGGACAAGGTCTCCCCCGCCGCCCAGCACGCCGCGCTGGCCGCCGAGGACCGCAACTTCTACCACGAGGGCGCGGTCAACATCCCGGGCCTGGTCCGGGCCGCCGTCAACACGGCCAAGGGCGAGGGCACCCAGGGCGGCTCCACCATCACCCAGCAGTACGTGAAGAACACGTACCTGAACCAGAAGCAGTCCATCACCCGCAAGGTGAAGGAGCTCTTCATCGCGATCAAGGTGGACGCCACCGAGAGCAAGGACGACGTCCTCTCCGGCTACCTGAACACCTCGTACTACGGCCGCGGCGCCTACGGCATCCAGGCCGCCGCCCAGGCGTACTTCGGCGTCGACGCCTCCGCGCTCAACGCCGCCCAGGGCGCCTACCTGGCCACCCTGCTGAACGCCCCGAGCGCCTACGACGTGGCCACCGCGACCGCGGCGGGCAAGCAGAACGCCGTCAACCGCTGGAACTACGTGCTCGACGGCATGGTCAAGGAGGGCTGGCTCTCCGCCGAGGAACGCGCCGCGACCGCCTTCCCGGACGTCCGCGACCCGCAGCCGAACCCGGGCCTGTCCGGCCAGTCCGGCTACCTGGTCGACGCGGCCACCCAGTACCTCACCGCGAACGGCGTGATCAGCGAGACCGAGCTGGCCAAGGGCGGCTACACGATCAAGCTGAGCATCGACCCGGGCCGCCAGCAGGCCCTCCAGGACTCCGTCCAGTCGCAGCTGCACGACACCCTGAACCCGGACAAGCGGAAGAAGGACGCGGCCGCCCAGGCCGGCGCCGTCTCGGTGGACCCGAAGACCGGCGCGGTCGTCGCCCTGTACGGCGGCGTCGACTACGTGAAGCACTACGTCGACAACGCCACCCGGCGCGACTACCAGGCCGGCTCGACCTTCAAGGCGATCGCCCTGGCCGCCGCCTTCGAGAACGACGCCAAGACCCAGGACGGCCGCACCGTCACCCCGCGCACGGTCTACGACGGCACCAGCGGCCGGAAGGTCCGCGGCGGCAAGGGCACCCCGTACGCGCCGCCGAACGAGGGCGACAAGAGCTACGGCCAGATCACCCTCCAGCAGGCCACCGACTGGTCGGTCAACTCGGCGTTCGCCCAGCTCGCGCAGGACACCGGGCTGCAGAAGGTCAGGGACACCGGCATCGCCCTGGGCCTGCCCGGCAACACCCCGGGCCTCGACCCGGTGCCGTCCATCCCGCTGGGCGCGGCGACCCCGAGCGTGCTCGACATGGCCGGCGTGTACGCCGCGCTGGACAACGGCGGCAAGCAGATCACCCCGTGGCTGGTGCAGTCGGTCGACCGCGAGGGCGAGGCCGTGGCGCTGCCCGCGCACAAGACCACCCAGGCGGTCAGCGCCGAGACCGCCGACCGGGTCACCTCGATGCTCCAGGGCGTGGTGAGCGACCCGGGCGGCACCGGCTGGCGAGCAAAGGCACTGGGCCGCCCGGTCGCGGGCAAGACCGGTACCACCGACGACCAGAAGTCCGTCTGGTTCGTCGGCTACACCCCCGAGCTGGTCACCTCGGTCGCGCTGTTCGGCCAGGACCCGGGCACCGGCGCCCAGGTCAGCCTGAGCGGCATCGGCGGGATCGACGGCGCGGCGGGCGGCCAGTTCCCGGCGCAGATCTGGACCAGCTACATGAAGGCCGCGCTCAAGGGCCAGCCGGTGAGCGACTTCGCGACGCCGGCCGACGGCGGCGACTCCTCCGGCGCCACCGACCTGCCGACCGCCCCGAGCACGCCGAGCGGCACCCCGTCGACCGGCCCCACCGGCGGTCCGACCGGCGGCGCCACCGGCACGCCCGGCGACGGCACCGGCTCGAACACGCCGTCCGGCGGCACCGGCGGCGGAGCCACCACGGCCCCGACCGCGCCTCCGACCACGCAGCCCACCACCCCGCCCACGTCCAAGCCGACCGGACGGCCCACCACCCGGCCGACCCCGACCACCCAGCCCACGACGGCCCCCACCACGCAGCCGACCACCCAGCCCACCGGCGGGACGGACGCGCTCACCGGGGCCGGGGCCTCGTCGGGCTCCGGCGGCTGACCGGCGGGACTCCGGGGCCGGCCCACGCCTTGCGCGGGCCGGCCTTCGCGTTTCCCGGGGCGGACGGCGGGTGGCGGGTGGCGCATGGGTGACTGCGCCGATGCGCACAGTCGAAGGCAGGACCAAATGCCGAAATGGCGCCTTACCGAAGCATCGGTATGACTGTCACAATGCGGCGGTGCACAGATCAACGGCCTCACCCACCCTCCCCTCGGGCAGAACCCTCGGCCTCGGCCTCGCGCTGGTCTCCGCCTTCGCCTTCGGCGGCTCCGGCACCGCCGCCAAGCCACTGATCGAGGCCGGGCTCTCCCCGCTGCACGTGGTGTGGCTGCGGGTGACCGGCGCCGCCGTGGCCCTGCTCCCGATCGCCTACCGACACCGCGCCGCCGTCCTCCGCCGCCCCGGCCTGCTGCTCGGCTTCGGCCTGCTGGCCGTGGCGGGCGTCCAGGCCTGCTACTTCGCGGCGATCTCCCGCATCCCGGTCGGCGTCGCCCTGCTCATCGAGTACCTCGGGCCGCCGCTGCTCATCGGCTACGTCAAGTTCGTCCAGCGCAAGCCGATCAGCCGGGGCTCGGCCATCGGCGCCGGTGTCGCGGTGACCGGGCTCGCCTGCGTGGTCGAGGTCTGGAACGGCCTGGGCTTCGACGCCCTGGGCGTGCTGTTCGCCCTCGGCGCGGCCTTCTGCCAGGTCGGCTACTTCGTGCTCGCCGACGCCGGCCGCCGGGGCGAACGCCCGGTCGACCCGCTGGCCGTCAGCGCGTACGGGCTGCTCGTCGGCGCCGTCGTGCTCACCGCCGTCACCCGGCCCTGGCAGGCCGACTGGAGCCCGCTCGGCGGCGACGTGGTGATGAACGGGCACTCGCTGCCCGCGTTCCTCCCGGCCGCGTGGATGGTCCTGGTCGCGACCGTGCTCGCCTACCTGACCGGCGTGATCTCCGTCGGCTACCTCTCGCCGCCGGTCGCCGGGGTGGTCGCCAACCTGGAGGCCGTGGTCGCCACCGTGCTGGCCTGGGTGCTGCTCGGCGAGCACCTCGGACTGCCGCAGATCGCGGGCGGTCTGCTGGTGCTGGCCGGGGCCTTCGCGGCGCAGGCCGGCAAGCCGGCCGAGACTCCGGAGCCGACGGCGGGGAACGCGGAGGACCCCGGCTCGCCGGACGGCCGGAGCGCGCGGCAGCGGGTGGCCGCCGAGCGCGGGGTCAGCGGCCGGTCCAGCCGAACCAGTCGAGGTGATTGAGCGGCCAGACGACGGCCGACACCGGGCCGACCACGTTGCCCACCGGCACCGCGCCGCCGCCGGGGCCGCGCTGGTGCCAGCGCGAGTCCGCCGAGTCGCTGCGGTGGTCACCCTCGACCCAGACGTAGCCCGAGGGCACCTTCACCGGACCGAAGTCCAGGCCCGCGCAGGAGTCGTCACCCGGGTGCAGGTACGGCTCGTCGACCTTCCGCCCGTCGACGCTCAGGGTGGTGCCCTCGCACTGCACGGTCTGGCCGCCGGTCGCGATGACCCGCTTGACCAGGTAGTTGTCGTCCTTCGGCGGCACCAGCCCGACGAAGCTGAGCACCGAGCTCACCGCGTTGGTGACCGGGTTCGGGTCGGTGGGCTGCGGCGGCAGCCAGCCGCCCGGGTCCTTGAACACCACCGGCTGCCCCGGCTCCGGCTCCCAGCCGGTCAGCGGCGCCAGCTTGTTCACGCCCACCCGGTCGCCGATCCGCAGGGTGTTCTCCATCGAGCCGGACGGGATGGAGAACACCTGGAACAGGCAGGTCTTGATCAGCAGCGCGACCACCAGGCCGACCGCGGCCATCGCCGGCAGCTCGATCCACCACGGCCGGGGACGGCGGCCCGTCCGGCCCTTCCCGCTCGGGCGGGCGGACCGGCGGCCACGCGAGCCCCGGGCCCGGCGGCGGGCCTCGGCGCGGCCGCCGGGTGCCTCCTGGGCGTGCCGGGCGTCCTGACCGTACGGGGTGTCCGGGGCGCCTTGGGTGTCCGGGATATCCGGGGTGTCCTGGGCGACGGAATCGCTGGGGGCTCCGCGGGGCGTTTCGGGCAGGTTCACCGCCATCGTCGCTGCTCCACCTCTCCGGCTGGGGAAACCTGCACGCTACGCCAACCGTGGAGCCTGGCGAAATCGGGCATTTAGCCGCCGCCGACACGGACGGACGCTCGCCGCCCGGGCGGGATGCTCCTCCTCCGCGCGCGGGCTGCTCCTCCGCACGCCCCCCGGTCCCCCGGCCCCGGCCCCCGGCCCCCGGCCCCCGGTCAGGCGCGGGCGATGGCCTCGTGGTGGCGGATGACCTCGGCGATGATGAAGTTCAGGAACTTCTCGGCGAAGACCGGGTCCAGCTTCGCCCCGGCGGCCAGCTCCCGGAGCCGCTTGATCTGGTCCCGCTCCCGCGCCGGGTCGGCCGGCGGCAGCTTGTGCTCGGCCTTGAGCCGGCCGACCCGCTGGGTCGCCTTGAAGCGCTCGGCCAGCATGTGGACCACCGCGGCGTCGATGTTGTCGATACTCTCGCGCAGGCTGGCGAGCTCGGCCCGTACGGCGTCGTCGACCCCCTCGGGCAGTCCGGCGTCGGGGGTCGTGGAGTGGTCCGTCATCGGGGCGGCTCCCGGTGTCTGGGTGGGCGCCCGACCGTACGCCGGCCGGGCTCGGGCCCGGGCAAATCTAACAGGGCCCCCGTGCCGGTCCCGCACCGTCGAACGGATCCGTCCACGATCCGGACAGCCGTCCGGACTCCGCGAGGCCCCGCCACCCGGGCCGTCCGACCCGGCGTGACACGCCGTGCCGGGCCGGGGCCTGCCCGTAGGCTGGTGTGCGCATGACCGGAAGTGACCGCCCAACAGTCCCCCAGTGATGTCAGCAGTCCCCCAGCAATGGAGGTACCGATCGTGGCAACCACCCGCACCGCCCGTACGGCCTGGGAGGGCGACCTCCTCCACGGGCAGGGGCAGACGACCTTCGCCTCGTCCGGGATCGGCACGTTCCCGGTGTCCTGGCCGGCCCGCACCGAACAGCCCAACGGCAAGACCAGCCCCGAGGAACTCATCGCCGCCGCCCACTCGGCCTGCTTCTCGATGGCCCTCTCGCACGGCCTGGCCGGCGCCGGCACCCCGCCCAGCACCCTGGACACCCAGGCCGACGTCACCTTCCAGCCGGGTGAGGGCATCACCGGCATCCACCTGACCGTGACCGGCGACGTGCCCGGCCTGGACGAGGCGGGCTTCGTCAAGGCCGCCGAGGCGGCCAAGGCGAACTGCCCGGTCAGCCAGGCGCTGACGGGCACCACGATCACCCTCACGGCCAAGCTCGCCTGACGCGCGGCGCACGCCTCCGGCCGTCTCCGGCCGTCTACGGCCCGTCCGGTTCCGGCGTGTCCGCTCCGCCCGGGTCCACCCGGCTCCGCCCCGCTCCACCCGGCGCGCAACCAGCGCCCAGGGGCGCGGCTTCGGCGCGCGCGCCCCTGGCGCACATCATGTGATGTGTACCAGGGGCGTCTGCACGTACCGACATCCATGATCACAAACCGGGCGAATCACCCTGCCGGCGGTCACCGCGCGTTGCCATCGCGGCCTATGATCGGCCGAAGCGCCCTGTTCTTCACGCGGGTCCCCGCGCGACCGCGCCCCACGGTCGGCGTCCCGCAGCGGACCGACTCCGAGGACCGCGACAGAGTGCGGAGCCGGCCGCCGGATCCCGACTGACCGGCCGGACCATCGTCAAGCGTCAGCAGCGGACGGGAGCATGCCGTGCCGGGCCAGAACGAGGGGGCCGACGCACACCACCCGGGCGCGCGGCACAAGGAATCACCGCGCCAACGCCACCTCGCCGCACCGGTCCTCGACCCGGTCCCCGACCCGGTCGCCGGCTCCAGCTCCGCCACCGGCTCCGTCACCGCCCTCGGCGCCCTCGGGACGCTCGCGGAGTCCGAGGTCCTGCTCTGCCCGACCTGCTCGGCCCCACTCACCGGCGCCACCCACCGCGGCACCGCCGAACGGCCCGGCCGGCGAAACGACGGGCCCGGCCCGGACGGCGGTGGCGACCGGCTGCTCGCCGCACTGCGCGCCAGCGAGTCCCGCTTCCGGGCCGCCTTCTGCGACGCGGTCATCGGGATGGCCCTGATCGACCCGGACGACCGGATCATCGAGGTCAACCCCGCCTTCGCCGCCCTGATCGGGCGCAGCGTCGGCGAGCTGGTCCGCACCCACCTGCACGAGATCATCGACCCGGAGGGCATGCCGGACCGCCTCTTCTCCGAACTCGTCCACGGGGAGCGGGAACGGTTCCGCGTCGAGAAGCAGCTCAAGCACCGCGAGGGCCACGAGGTCTGGAGCAAGGTCACCGTCTCGCTGATCCGGGACGGCGCCGGGCAGCCCCTCTACACCCTCGCGCTGGTGGAGGACATCACCGAGCAGCGCCGGCTCAACGACCACCTGGCGTTCCAGGCCCTGCACGACCCGCTGACCCGGCTGCCCAACCGCACCTACTTCTTCGAACGGCTCGACGCTGCCTGCCTCCCGCCGGCCGAGGAGAGCGCCCCCGGCCCGACCGCCGACGAGGGGCGCCGGGTCGGCGTCTGCTACCTGGACCTCGACGGCTTCGCGGCCGTCAACGAAGCCCTCGGCCACCACATCGGCGACCAGCTGCTGGTCTCCGTCGCCACCCGGCTGCGGCGCGGACTGACCGGGCACGACACCCACCTGGTGGCCCGGATGGGCGGCGACGAGTTCGCCGTCCTGGTCACCGACAGCCTCGGCAGCGAGCAGCTGACCGAACTGGCCGGCCGGATCCTGGAAGTGCTGGAACGCCCCTTCGACGTCGCCGGGCACCGGCTGGTGATCACCGCCAGCGTGGGCGTGGTCGAGCGGTCCGTGCACGAGACCACCCCGACCGACCTGGTCAAGGACGCCGACGCCACGCTCTACTGGTCCAAGGCCGACGGCCGCGCCCGCTGGACCCTCTACGACCCGGACCGCGGCGCCCACCAGCTCACCCGCCAACTGCTCACCACCGCGCTGCGGCCCGCGCTGGAGCGCGGCGAGTTCACCATCGAGTACCAGCCGCTGGTCGGACTGGCCGACGGCACCGTGCACGGGGCCGAGGCCCTGGTCCGCTGGCGCCACCCCCGCTACGGGACCCTCTCCCCGGACCGCTTCATCCCGCTCGCCGAGGAGTCCGGCGCCATCGTGCCGCTCGGCAAGTGGGTGCTGGAGGAGTCCTGCCGCCAGGCACGGCAGTGGCTCACCGAGTTCCCCGACACCGAGACCTTCGTGAGCGTCAACCTGGCCGCCCGCCAGATCTGGGACTCCGACGTCGTCGCCGACGTCGCCCGGGCCCTCGAACGCACCGGCCTGCCGGCCCGGCTGCTCCAGCTGGAGATCACCGAGAGCGCCCTGCTCGGCCCCGGCGGACGCCCGCTCCAGGCCCTCCAGGCGCTCGCGGACATGGGCGTGCGGATCGCGATCGACGACTTCGGCACGGGCTACTCCAACCTGGCCTACCTCTCCCGGCTGCCGGTGCACGTACTGAAGCTCGACGGCACCTTCATCGAGGGCTTCCGCGACCCGGCCCCCACGGACCGTCCCGGCCTCCCCCGGCTCGGCACCCGCCGCAGCGACGCCGACGAGCAGATCGTCGGCGCGATGGTGCAGCTGGCCCACACCCTCGGGCTGACCGTCACCGCCGAGGGCATCGAGAGCGCCGCCCAGGCCGAGCGGCTCCGGCTGACCGGCTGCGACACCGCCCAGGGCTGGTACTTCGCCCGGCCGGGCGAGGCGGCCCTGGTCGCGGCCATACTCCGCGAGGGCCGCCCCGCCCTGGACGGGCGGTAGGCGGGGCGGGGAGCGGAGGCGAGCGGAGGGACACGCGGAGGCCCGAGCCGGGCGGGCGGGGCCGTGGACCCGGGGCTTGCCAGGCCGTGGCCGTCAGGCTGCAGCTGTCAGGACCCGGCCGTCAGACCGTACGCCTCGGCGATCAGGCCGTAGGAGCGGAGCCGGGCCTCGTGGCCGTGGATGTGCGAGGTGACCATCAGCTCGTCCACGCCGGTCCGCTTGCGCAGCGCCTCCAGCCCGTCGGCGACCCGGCCCGGCTCGCCGAGCACCACGTTGTCGAGCCAGCTGTCGATGAAGTCGGCCTCGACCGGGCTGTACGGGTACTGCTCGGCCTCCTCCGGGGTGGGGATCGGGCCGGGGTTGCCGCGCCGCAGCCGGAGCATGCCGAGGGCGGCGGAGCGGGCCAGGCGGCGGGCCGACGGCTCGTCGTCGGCCGCGACCGCGCTCACCCCGATCAACGCGTACGGCTCGGCGAGCACGGCGGACGGGCGGAACGACGACCGGTAGAGGTCCAGGGCCGGGAGGGTGTTGGCGCTGCTGAAGTGGTGGGCGAAGGCGAAGGGGAGCCCGAGGCGGCCCGCGAGCTGGGCGCTGAAACCGGAGGAGCCGAGCAGCCAGACCGGCGGGCGGCTCCCGCCCCTGGGGACGGCGGTCAGCCGGGCGTAGGGGTGGCCGGCCGGGAAGTCGCCGTCGAGGAAGTGGGTCAGTTCGGCGAGCTGCTGCGGGAAGTCGTCCGCGCCGTCGGCGAGGCCGCGGCGCAGCGCCCGGGCGGTGGCCTGGTCGGTGCCGGGGGCGCGGCCGAGCCCGAGGTCGATCCGGCCCGGGTGCAGGGCCTCCAGCAGGCCGAACTGCTCGGCGACGGCCAGTGGGGCGTGGTTGGGCAGCATCACGCCGCCCGAGCCGAGCCGGAGCGTGGTGGTGTGGGCCCCGAGGTGGGCGAGCAGGACGGCCGGGGACGAGCTGGCCACCCCGGGCATGCCGTGGTGCTCGGCCACCCAGAAGCGGTGGTAGCCCCACTGTTCGGCCTTGCGGGCCAGCGTGGTGGTGGCGGCCAGGGCCTCGGCGGGCGTGTGGCCGGCGCCGACGGTGGCCAGGTCGAGGATGGAGAGCGGAGCGGGAGCCGTCCCGCGGGCGGTGCCCCGGATCGCCGCACCGGCCGGCGGTTCGGTTCCGTGCTCCTGCTGGTCCTCGGTGGTCATGCCGTCCGCCCTTCTGGCTGCTCTGAGCCGGCCGTGGTGCGGCGACCGCGCGGGCCTCGGACGGGCCCGGCCGGTCGCTGCCGCCGACCGGGGTCAACCACGGCCGGGGGCTCGCTGTTCCCGTGCCACAGGTGCCGTTCGTCCTCGGCTCGTCCTCGGCCCCGGTGTGTTTCGGCCATTCCTCGCACGGCCTGCGAACAGTCGTTCGGCTGACCGAGAGCCAGCGGGCGGACACGGTTGGCGACTTCACGCCAGCGCCGGAAGTCGCCAGCGCCAGGGCTCGCGGCGGGGGTCGGGCATCCGGCAGTCTGGTGATCAGGAGCGGGACTCCGCGTGGGATCCGCACTCCACCAGCAAGATCGTCGGGCTGGACCAGCTCCGGACGGTCACTGCGAGCCCTCGGCGCGGCACCCCGCCCCGGGGGCTCGTTCGATGTGCGAGGGCCCTCCCCGGCGGGGCGGCCCCTCCTCCGGCGGTCCGCGCGTACGGCCCGGTGCCCCGTCCCGTGGCCGGTACCGGCGGCCGGAAGCAGCGTCCGTGATCCACGGCATACCGGGGTGCTTCATGGCATGAAAAGTCGAGGCGCTAGCGTTGACCCCATACAGCCACCTGCTCGTTCGGGCGGCGTGGAGGGAGTAAGGGCCTTGAACTTCGTGGCGGCGATCGGATCCTCGTGGATCTGTGCCCTGGCTCTCGTCGCCGTGCTCGGAGACGCCCTCCTCCCCTTCATCCCCAGCGGAACGCTGGTCATCCTGGCCGTGCTCAAGACGGCACAGATCAACGGTGCCCCGGTGATGCTCGGCCTGGGCGTGGCGGTGGCCTCCTTCCTGGGTGACGTACTGCTGCTGCACCTGGCCCGGCGCGGCGCCCCGGTGCTGCACCGGCGGCTCGCCCGGCGGCCCAAACTGGCGGCCAGCGTGGTCCGGGTCCAGGAGGCCCTGGTCGAACGACCGCACGGCACGGCCGCCGCGATGGTGGTGATCGCGCGGTTCGTCCCGGCCGGGCGGACCGTCCTGGACGTGGCCATCGGCCACTCCCCCGCCCATCCGCACCGCTTCCTGCACTGGTCGGCGCTGGCGGCGCTGGTCTGGGCCGCCTACATCGTGACGCTGGGCTGGCTCAACAGCCACTGGTTCAACACCGCGTGGCTGAGCCTCGTGGTCTCCTGCGCGGCGGCCACCGCCATCAGCACCGCGATCGCGCGGATCGTGCGCCGCAACCGCCGGCTCGCCGCGCTCTGACCGGCTCGTGCCGGTCCGGTCCGCCCCGGTCCGGTCCGGGCACCGCTGCCCCGTCATCGCTCGGCCGTCTCGGCGCCCTCGACCCTCTCGGCCCCCATACCGCCCTTCGGGCCACGAGGCCCATCAAGGGGCAAAAGTTTTCCCAAAAGGGCGACCAACCGGGCCGGACGCTGACGAACTCAGGCGGGTACCGGGCAGACCGGCGGTACCGTACTGCGCGGGCCGCGAGGAATGCGAAGCGTCACAGGACGGCAACAGACAACGGATCCGTGCAGCCCAGCCGGGCGTACCCGACGTGTTGAGAGTCGTCGGAGCTCGGCGACCTTGGTGGCCGCTGCGGCGACATGAAATGCTAACGGCGGAATATTCATCAATTGCCCGATTTGACCGGTGCGGCTGCGGACCGCCCCCACCACCGGCATCGGCACCCAGGGGAGACCATGACCAGCATCTCGCGCAGGACGGTGCTCAGTGCAACCGCCGCGACCGCGGCCCTCGGCGCGGTCACGGCCTGCTCCAGCGGCGGATCCGGCTCGGGCCAGGGCTCCACACCTTCCGGCTCGGGCGGCGGCGCGAGCGCCACCCAGGGCGGCACCGGCGACCCGACCCAGGCGGTGGTGCCCAAGGGCACCCCGGTCGGCGACGGTTCCAACGCGGACACCGGCCCGCAGCCGAACCAGCCCAAGCCCGAGAAGCTCAAGCCGGGCGAGCGGCCGCCGCAGTTCGTGGTGTTCTCCTGGGACGGCGCGGGCGGCACCGAGGACGGCCAGTTCCCCCGTTTCCTCAAGCTGGCCGAGCAGTACAAGGCCACGATGACCTTCTTCCTCTCCGGGATCTACGCCCTGCCCAAGGGCAAGTCCGAGCTGTACCACCCGCCGAAGCACTCGGTCGGCGCCTCCGACATCCCGTACCTGTCGGACGGTGCGGTCAAGAGCACGCTCAAGCTCATCAGCCAGGCCTGGCTGGCCGGACACGAGGTCGGCACCCACTTCAACGGGCACTTCTGCTCCAGCCGCCCGGACAAGAACGGGGTCAACATGTGGACCCCGGACGACTGGCAGAGCGAGATCGACCAGGCCATCGGCTTCGTCACCCAGTGGCGGACCAACACCGGCTTCACCGACGTCGACCCGCTCCCCTTCGACTACAAGAAGGAGCTCATCGGCGGCCGCACCCCCTGCCTCGAGGGGCAGAAGGCCCTGCTGCCGACCATCGCCAAGCTCGGCTGGAAGTACGACGCCAGCTCGTCGGGCGGTCTCCAGATATGGCCGCAGAAGGTGCAGGACGGCAAGGTCTGGGACTTCCCGCTGCAGTCCATCCCGTTCCCCGGGCACAGCTTCCAGGTCCTGTCGATGGACTACAACATCCTGGCCAACCAGTCCAACGGCACCACCAAGGGCGACCCGGCCAAGTACGACGAGTGGCGCACCCAGGCGACGAACTCCTACCTGGCGGGCTTCGAGCGCGCGTACAACAGCAACCGCGCGCCGTTCTTCGTCGGCAACCACTTCGAGCAGTGGAACGGCGGCATCTACATGGACGCCGTCGAGCAGACGCTCAAGGCCGTCGCGGCCAAGCCCGACGTCCGGCTGGTGTCCTTCAAGCAACTGGTCGAGTGGCTGGAGGTGCAGGACCAGTCCACCCTGCGCAAGCTGCGCACGCTCAACGTCGGCCAGGCGCCGTCGGGCGGCTGGGAGACCTTCCTCGGCGCGGCGGGCTGACGCACCGGGGGCGACGGACGGCCGGCGGGGAGTTCGAACTCCCCGTCGAGTGCCGTCCCGGGCGGATCCGGCCGGGGCCCGCGCCGGCGCCGGACCGGGCCGCGCCTGACCGGGCTGCGCCGGGACCCGCGCCGGGGCCCGGCTACTCCTTGGCGGGGAGGTCCGCGAGCAGGCTTCGGACGATCCGGTCGGCCCCGGCCTCGCCCCAGAGGATCGAGTAGTGGTTGGTGTCCGGCACCGGTGAGGCCGGAACCCGCTCGTGGTCCAGCCCGGCCAGCCCGATCCGCCGGTGGTCGTAGAGGCCCTGCGGCTCGTCGAGAAGGCCGCGTTCGGCCCAGAGCAGTTCGGCCGGGCAGGGCAGCCGGTGCACGGCGGTGGCCGCCTCCCGGTCGAGGAGGACCTGGGCACCGTCGGTCTGGACGGCCTCCAGCACGCAGGAGGAGCGCAGTTCGGGCTCCGCGCCCACGAGGTCGCGCTGGGTGTAGGCGTCGATCCCCTCGGACCACGCGCCGTCGAAGGCCGGGTGCCGGCGCCAGAACTCCCGGTAGGCGTCCCGCTCCGGGAAGGTCATGGACAGCCGGGCCAGCGCGGGGCCGAGCACCGCGGCCAGGGCGTCCTCCTCACGGACGCCCTCGGGCAGCGGGAAGGTCACCGCACCGTCCACCAGCAGGACCCGGCGGACGAGGCCGGGGTGGCGGACGGCGGCCAGGGCGGTGACCCAGGCCCCCATCGAGTGGCCGACGACCGTGACGGGCCCCGCGCCGAGGGCGGTGACCAGTGCGGCCACGTCGTCGGCGTGCCGGGCCAGCCCGTACGGTCCGGCGACGGAGCGGCTGGCGCCGCGGCCGCGCAGGTCGGGTGCGAGCAGGGTGACCCGGCCGGCGAGGCGGCGGGCGACCTCGTACCAGGCGAGGCCGTTGGCGGTGATGCCGTGCACCGCCACCACCGTCGGGGCCCCCGGCTCCTCGGCGGGCCAGTGGAGGACGGCGAGGTCCCCGCCGGGTACGGGTACGGTCAACTCCTCGGGCTTCAGCGGCGACTGGCTCACGCGGGGGTACCTCCGGTGGGGTGGGCGGTCCGGGCGCCGCTCGGCGTCCGGTCCGAGCGGGCGGCGCGGGCGGATCGGACGCGGGCAGGCAGTCTAGCCAGGCCGCCGGGCAGCAGGTAGACCACGGCGACGAACAACGTTCCCAGCAGGAACAGGGGTTGGGAGAGCGGCACGCGCAGCACGGCGGGCAGGTCCGCGACGGCCGTCGAGTTGGCGAGGTCGCCGAGCCGGTGGCCGGCCCAGGTGTACAGGACGCCGCCGAGCAGCGGCCCCCAGCGGGTGCCCGACCCGCCGAGCACGACCATCACCAGGAGCGCGAGCGTGGCGTCCGAGCCGGCAGCCTGCGGCGTGGCGCCGCCGGTCAGCAGCAGGTAGACCACCCCGCCCAGCCCGGCGAGCGCGCCGGACAGCACGAAGGCGACCAACTTGTAGCCGTAGGGGCGCAGTCCGAGCACCTCGACCCGGCGCTCGTTCTCCTTGATGCCCTCCCAGACCCGGCCGATCGGCGAGTTGACGGCCCAGTGGACCGCGGCGACCGTCAGCACCAGGTAGCCGACGGCGATCCAGTAGAGGTTGGCGGTGTTCTCGATCCCGAGCAGGCCGGAGGGCAGCAGGTCGGCGGGGGCGGACCGGCCCTCCTCGCCGCCGGTGGCGCCACCGGGGTTGCGCTGCACGAGGATCGAGCCGGCCTGGGCGAAGGCCAGGGTGACCATGGAGAAGCCGATGCCGGTGACCCGCAGGCTCACCGAGCCGAGCAGCAGCGCCAGCAGCACCGTGCAGGCGACGCCGAACACCGCGGCGGCGGCGAACGGGAGGCGCAGCTCCAGCATGCCGAGGTCGGTGGCGTAGAGGCCGGTCGCGAAGTAGAGCGCGTGGCCGAAGGAGAGCAGTCCGGTACGGCCGAGCAGGAGGTCGTAGCCGGTGGCGAGGGCCCCGTAGAGCAGGCACAGGGCGAGGAGTTGGAGGCTTCCGGGGCTGCCGAGCGGGCCGTCGAGCAGTCCCGGGACGGGAAGCGCACTGTATGGGGCGACAAGGAACGTGATCAGCAGGGCGATCGGCCACCAGCGTAGCGCTCTGTGCACCGCTGTCCAGCGATGAGTGACTGATTCACCTGTTCGAGGGATGGCGCCGGGTTCGCCGGTGTGTTCACAATGGGTCTCGGCAAGGCCGGTGTCAGTCCCCCTTGCCACAGTGGCGGTGTCGGTGGAGCTGGTGTCAGTCCCCTCTGTCGGCATGGTGGTCACGGCGGGGCCGGTATCAATCCCCCCTGCCGGGACGGCGCTGCGGTGGGCCCTGCGGCCACCGGTGCTCGTGTCGGGTGTTTCGGCGCTCACGCGAGCCTCCCGGTGAGTCCACGGGGTCGGACCAGAAGCAGCACGGCGAGCAGGACGACGACCGAGAGGTCGCCGAGCCCGGCGCCGGTGTAGTAGTTGGCGAACTGCTGGACGAGGCCGACGCCCACCGAGGCGGCGGCGGCCCCGGTCACGGATCCCATGCCGCCCATCACGACGACGACGAAGGCGAAGATGAGCAGCCCGGTCCCCTGGCCGGGGTTGACCGAACCGAAGTAGAGGCCGCCGAGGGCACCGCCGAGCGCGGCGGCGGCCCCGCCGATGGCGAAGACGAGGGTGAACGCCTTCCGGACGTCGATGCCGAGCGCCGTGACCATCGCCCGGTCCTCGACGCCGGCCCGGACGATCAGCCCGTAGCGGGTGCGGGCGAGGAACAACCGAAGAGTGAGCAGCAGGAGCGCGGCGGCTCCCACCAGCACGAAGCGGTTGACCGGGACGGTCGCACCGAGCACGTGCCAGGTGCCGGACAGCAGGGCCGGCTGGGGGAAGGGGCGGGCGTCCGCTCCCCAGACCCCCATGAGCAGGGCGGGCACGGCGAGCCCGACCCCGACGGTGGCGAGGATCTGGTCGCGCGGGCGGCTGTAGAGCGGCCGGATCAGGAAGAGCTCCAGCAGGACGGCGGCGGCCGTCCCGACCAGGGTGCCGAAGGGCACCGCGAGCCAGAAGGAGAGGCCGGCCTCGGTGCCGGCCCACCAGGTGGCGTAGGCGCCGATGGAGAGCAGGGCGCCGTGCGCGAAGTTGAGCACGTCCATCAGACCGAAGATCAGCGACAGACCGGAGGCGACCAGGAAGTACAGCGCACCGAGACCGAGTCCGGTACAGGAGAGGAGAACGACGGTGTCCATCAGGGCTTCACCTCCGCGGTGACGACGTGCGTGGCCTGGGAGCCGGCGGGCCCGGTGACGGCGGGCCGGGGGCCGTCGGCGGGCGGGCGACGGGTGCCGACGCCGAGCAGGCGGCGGGCGGCCTCCTCGTCGGCCAACAGCTCGGCGGTGTCGCCACGGTGGGCGGTACGGCCGTCGGCCAGCACGGCGCAGGTGCCCGCCAGCCGGCGGACCAGGGCGAGGTTCTGCTCGACGAGGAGGACGGGCACGGCTTCGGCCGCACGTGCCAGCACCTCGGCCACCTCGGCGACGATCTTCGGGGCCAGGCCCTTGGTGGGCTCGTCGGCGATGATCAACCGGTTGCGGTTGAGCAGCGTCCGGCCGATCGCCACCATCTGCTGCTGGCCGCCGGAGAGCGTCCCGGCCAACTGCGCGGCCCGCTGCTTCAGTTCGGGGAAGAGCTCATGGACGAGCGGGTAGTCAGGCTCACCCGCGGCTCCCCCGGCGGGGGCGGCGCGCTCGGCCAGGCGGAGGTTCTCGGCGACCGTGAGGCCGGCGAAGATCCCCCGGTCCTCGGGGGCGTAGCCGATCCCGTGACGAACGACCAGATGCGTGGGAAGGGAGGAGAGTTCGGCACCGGCGAGGCGGATGCTCCCGGTGCGCGGCACCAGGCCCATGACGGCCTTGACGGTGGTGGTCTTGCCCGCGCCGTTGCGGCCGAGGAGCGCGGTGACCCCGGCGGGGGCCACGTCGAGGTCGACGCCGTGCAGGATGTGCAGCCCGTCGATGACCACCCGCAGATCGCGGACGGAGAGGAGGGTTCCGGCAGCGGACGGATCCGGCGAGGAGAGCCGGGATGAGAGCGGAGAGGAGGTCACAGCGCCTCACCCAGGTAGGCCTGTTGCACGGTCGGGTCGGCCATCACGGCCTCGGGGGTGTCCAGGGCGAGCAGGGTGCCGTGGTGCATCACCGCGAGCCGGTCGGCCAGGCCGAGCAGGACGTCCATGTGGTGCTCGACCATCAGGACGGTCCGGCCCAGGTCGCGGTGGACGGAGCGGATCAGCTCGGTGAGGGCGGGCACCTCCTCCGCGCTGACTCCCGCCATCGGCTCGTCCAACAGGATCAGCCTCGGGTCGGAGACCAGCAGGACGGCCAGCTCCAGCTTCCGCTTCTCCCCGTGCGAGAGCGCGCCGGCCACGGTGTCGGCGCGGTGGGTGAGTTCGGTGCGGTGCAGGGTGTCGGCCAGTTGCTCCTCGTAGCGCTCGGCGCGGCGCCAGAGCCGGTACGAGGCGCGCGGGCCGGCCGCCGCCTGGGCGGCCAGGCGGACATGGTCGGCGACCGTCATCCCCGGCCAGAGGGAGGAGGTCTGGAAGGTGCGGCCGAGCCCCCGGCGGGCCCTGGCGTGCACCGACTCGGCGGTGACGTCGGCACCGTCGAGGTGGAGGCTGCCGTGGGTCGCCGGGTAGATGCCGGAGACCAGGTTGAAGAGGGAGGTCTTGCCGGCGCCGTTGGGCCCGATGAAGGCGATGAACTCGCCTTCGCCGACCGAGAAGGAGACGTCCTCGACGATCGGCACACCACGGACGGACCAGCCGAGTCCGTCCAGGCGCAGCACCGGGGAGGAGGAGCGCGCGGACGACGGGGAGGGGGCGGAGGCGGTACGGGCGGGCACCGGGTCAGCCCGCCATCGGGGCGACCGGGGGCGCCACCTCGTCCGCGGTCAGGGCCTTCTCCACCGAGGGCTTGGCGGCGGCCCCGCTGCCGGTCAGCCGGACCTGGAACATCGGCTGGAGGAGGGCGTGGTCCTCGGCGCGGACCGTGGCCTTCCCCTTCACCCCGTCGAAGCTCCAGCCCTCCAACGCCTTGACCAGGGCCGACGTGTCGTCGGCGGAGCCGTGCGCGGCCTCGACGGCGTGCACGATCATCTGGGCGGCGGTGAAGCCGTCGGGGGTGAAGATGTCGGTCTTCCCTCCGGCGGCGGTGACGGCGTCCTCCATGGCCTTCTCGACCGGGGTGCCGGCGGCGCCGCCGAAGTAGTGGTTCAGGAAGGAGATCTTCTCGCCCGCCGCCCCGAACAGCGGGTAGGAGGCGGCCAGGTCCAGGCCGGTGACGACCTTGGTGTCGGTGAACACGTCCTGCTGGTTGAGCGCCGTCCACAGGGCCGAGGCGGTGTCACCGGCCCAGGCGACGAACAGCAGGTCCGGCTTGGCGGTCTTGGCCTGGGTGGCGAAGGGGGTGAGGTCGGTGGCGCTCGGCGGGGCGAGCACCGGCTCGACCGTCGCTCCCTCGGCGCCGAGCACGGCCTTCACGGCGGCCACGTTGGCCTGCCCGAAGGCGTTGTCCTGCGCGAGCACGGTGACCTTCTTGCCCTTGGCGTCACCGACGAACGAGGCCGCGGTCCTGATGTCCTGGTAGGACTGGCGGCCGGAACGGAAGGTGTACTTGTTCAGCCCGGTGACCTTGTCGGCGGCGGCCGGGCCGCTGATGAAGAGCACCTTGTTCTGGGCGGCGATCGGGCCGACCTGGAGGGCCACGCCGGAGGCGGTGGAACCGGCCAGCACCTTGTAGCCCTTGCCGATCAGGTCCTTGGCGGCGGACACCGCCTTGGCCGGGTCGCCCGCGTCGTCCTGCTCCTCGAACTCGATCCGGTGCCCGTCGACCGCACCGGTGCCCTTGGTCGCGTAGCTCAGGCCGGCCTTGAAACCGTCCAGGTACTGCTTGCCGTAGGCGGCCAGCGGTCCGGTCTTGGAGTACACCAGGCCGACCTTGACCGGGCCCTTCGCCCCGCCGTCCGCCGTGCTCGTCCCGGCGGTGCCGGCCTTGGCGCAGCCTGCGGCGAGCAGGACGCACGCCGCGAGGGCGGCGAACCTCCGGGCCGGGCCGCCGGTCAGGGGCTCGCCCGGGCGGGCGCCGGAGGCGGTCCTGGTGGGGGCTGTCGAGCTGCGCATGGTGACCGACTCCTGAGGTGCGGCGGGGTGGATGCCGGAACCGTAGGTGTGCGGTGGGAACGGCGACATGTGGCCGAACGACGCAGCAGCCCGGCCGGATGTGGCTCCGGCCGACATACCGCCGGTCCGGCGCCGCCGTCCGGACAGCCGGGTGTGGCCCGCCGACACGGGTCCGCGCCGACCCATGGCGGCGGTCGCCATGGCTGCGACGGCCCGTGCCCGGTGACGGTGGAGGGACGCGGAACCGTCCGGGCGCCAGCCGCCCCGGCGGCGTGCCCGGCCCGCGCCCGCCCGGGCTCCGCTCCGCTCCTCTCCCTCCTCCCTCCCTCCCCCTCCCCCTCTCACTCCCTCACGAGGTGACCCCTTGGACAAGGTCCTGGACTCCCCCGCCGACGCGGTCGGGGACATCCCCGACGGCGCGCTACTGGCCGTCGGCGGCTTCGGCCTGTGCGGCATCCCGAGCACGCTGATCGGCGCCCTGGTGGACGCCGGTGCCCGCGGACTGCACGTGGTCTCGAACAACTGCGGGGTGGACGACTGGGGGCTGGGCCTGCTGCTGCGGGCGGGCCGGATCGCCCGGATGACCTCCTCGTACGTCGGGGAGAACAAGGAGTTCGCCCGGCAGTACCTGTCCGGCGAGTTGGAGGTGGAGCTGACCCCGCAGGGCACGCTGGCCGAACGGCTGCGGGCGGGCGGCGCCGGCATCCCGGCGTTCTTCACCCCGGCCGGGGTCGGCACCCAGGTCGAGGAGGGCGGGCTGCCCTGGCGCTACGCGGCGGACGGCTCGGTGCGGTCGGCTTCGCCGCCCAAGGAGGTCCGGGAGTTCGGCGGTCGCCGGTACCTGCTGGAGGAGGCGATCACGGCGGACTTCGCCCTGGTCCGGGCCGAGGTGGCGGACCGGCACGGCAACTGCGTGTTCCACGCGGCCGCCCGCAACTTCAACCCGCTCTGCGCGGCGGCGGGCCGGATCACCCTGGTCGAGGCGGATCGGATCGTGGAGCCGGGCGAGCTCCCGCCGGACGCCGTGCACCTGCCCGGGGTGTACGTCGACCGGGTGGTCGCCGCCGACCCCGAGGACCGCCGCATCGAGCGCCGGACCGTCCGCCCCGCGCTCCAGGAGGCCTGAGCCGATGTCCGCCCCGAGCGACGCCCCCGCCGCCGACCGCACCCCCGCCCCGGCGGCCGCACCCGTCCCTGCCTCTGCCCCTGCCCCTGCCCCCGCCCTCGGCCTCGACTCGCGGAACGCCCTGGCCGCCCGTGCGGCACGGGAGTTGCGCGACGGTCAGTACGTGAACCTGGGCATCGGCCTGCCCACCCTGATCCCCGACCACCTGCCGCCGGGCGTCGAGGTGGTGCTGCACTCGGAGAACGGCGTCCTCGGCGTCGGCCCGTACCCGGAGGAGGGGGCCGAGCACGCCGACCTGATCAACGCCGGCAAGGAGACGGTGACGGTCGCCCCTGGTGCCTCCTACTTCGACTCGGCCTTCTCCTTCGGCATGGTCCGGGCCGGCCGGATCGACGTCTCGGTGCTCGGCGCGATGCAGGTGTCGGCCACCGGGGACCTGGCCAACTGGATGATCCCCGGCAGGATGGTCAAGGGCATGGGCGGTGCGATGGACCTGGTGCACGGGGCCCGCCGGCTGATCGTCGTGATGGAGCACACCGCCCGGGACGGTTCGCCGAAGATCGTCGGGGAGCTGTCGCTTCCCGCGACGGGGCGGCGGGTCGAGGCGCACCTGCTGTACGACGTGCCCTTCGAGCGGATCGAGGTCGTGGTCCACCCGCAGTCGGTGGTGCATTCGATGGTGGAGTTCACGGAC
>NZ_JBHTRF010000076.1:0-1049 GCF_042796115.1 Kitasatospora sp. NPDC056446
ACGCCCACCATGCCCACCGCACAGACCGCCCGGTACCCGACACCCGTGGGGGCCTGCCGAGTGGCGGATACCCGGCGGCGGGGAAAAGGTGGCTGGCGGGGGACGTCACCGGAGAGAGGCGAGCCATGCCTGAAGTCACCACCCCGTACGCGACCGGCACCCCGTGCTGGGTCGACCTGATGGCCAAGGACCAGCAGGCCGCGCTGGACTTCTACCGCGACCTCTTCGGCTGGCAGGGCCGGCCCGGCCCCGCCGAGTTCGGGGGTTACGCGGTCTGCGAGCTCAACGGAAAGGCCGCGGCCGGCATCGGCCCGACGATGGCCCCGGAGGGGATGCCCGAACCGCCGACCGTCTGGAACAGCTACCTGGCCAGCACCGACGCCCAGGCCACCCAGGACGCGATCGTCGGCGCCGGCGGCACCCTGCTCGCCCCGGTCATGGACGTCGGCAACCTGGGCCGGATGCTGATCGCCGCCGACCCGCAGGGCGCGGTGTTCGGCGTCTGGCAGCCCGGCGAGTTCTTCGGCGCCCAGGTGGTCAACGAGGCCGGCGCGCTGACCTGGAACGAGCTGCACACCAGCGACGTCCAGGCCGCCACCGCCTTCTACGGCGAGGCGTTCGGCATCGAGATCGAGCCGCTGGACGGCGCGGACTCGTACTGGGAGCTGCGCGTCGGCGGCCGTGCGGTCGGCGGCGTCTCCCTCCTCGCCAACGACCCGCCCGGCACCCCGGCCCACTGGCTGAGCTACTTCGCGGTCGACGACGTCGACTCCACCGTGGACGCGCTGGTCAAGCGGGGTGGGACCGTCCTCGCGCCGCCCTTCGACATGATGGCCGGCCGGATGACCGTCGTCGCCGACCCCCAGGGCGCCCCGTTCGCCATGATCAGGCCCACCCCGATGTAGCCCCGCGCCCGCTCCCGCCCGTTTCCGCCCTCACGACGCAACGCGGTGGGGGGGGAGGCGGCCCCGCCCGCGTCCGGCGGGCCCCCCGCGAGCCGGGGGGGGTGTAAAACAAAACCCGCCCACCAGGCAGAACTCAATGAAGGG
>NZ_JBHTRF010000076.1:1059-42715 GCF_042796115.1 Kitasatospora sp. NPDC056446
ACCCGCCCCCCCCCGAGGTCCCCCCGCCCCCCCCCCCGCCCGTTCCCGCCCCCCCGCCGCACCGCGGTGCCCTGGAAGTCGGCCCGTCCGACTTCCTGCGCACCCGCGCCTACCGCCTACCGCCTACCGGCGAGCGGCCCGCAGCCACACCGCGAGCCCGAGGCAGAGCAGGCACGCCCCGGCCAGCACCACCGGGATCACCACCGCCCCGCCCGACCCGCTGAGCGCCCCGACCACGGCCGGTACGACCGCGTTGCCGAGCATGCAGCAGAGCGTCAGCACGGAGGTCGCCCGCTGCGGCACCTCCGCCACGCCGGAGACCCACGCGATCAGGGTCGGCAGCACCGGCGCCAGCGCCAGCCCTGCCAGCGGGTAGGCGACCACCGCGAAGTGCGGCACCGCCGCGAGCGCCAACGCGCCGAGCCCGGCCGCCAGGTAGGCCGGCAGGGTGGTGCGGCCCGGGATCCGCCTGGTCAGCTGCGGGACGACCAGGCGCCCGATGGCCATCCCGGCCCAGAACCCGGAGGCCGCCGTGGTGGCGGCCTGGGTGCTCCAGCCGTCGCGGACCAGTTGGGTCGACTGCCAGGTGCCGATGCTGGTCTCCATGCCCGCGTACACCAGGCCCACCAGCAGGAACGGGAGCAGCTCCAGCCCGGCCCCGGCCCGCCGGCCCTCCCGCCGGCCCTCCCGCGGGCCCGAGCCGGACCGCTCGGGCGCGGCCCGCTCCGGTGCGGTCGCGAGCACCGCCCCCGCCCGCCCGACCAGGAAGCACGGCAGCGCGCAGACCGCGGCCGCCAGGGCGAGGAGCCGGATGTCCGTGTGCCCGACGGCCCCCGCGGCCAGCGGGCCCAGCATCGCGCCGATCCCGAAGACCGCGTTCAGCCGGTTGACCATCACCACGCTGTTCCCGGCGAACCCCCGCGCGAACGCGGTGTTGAGGGTGAGCGCCAGCCCGCCGTACCCGATGCCGGTGACCGCCGCGCAGCCGAGGTAGGCCGTCCAGCCGGGGCTGGCCGCCATCCCGGCCGCGCCCGCCGCGAAGACCGCGAGCAGGACGGGCGGCGCGGCCCGGACGTTCAGCCGCCGACCGAGCAGTCCGATGCAGACAGTCGCGGCGAGCGCGCCGAGGTTGTACGCGGAGACCACCCGGCCGACCTCGTGCTCGGCGCCGAACCGCTCCCGCAGGAAGGGGAGCGAGGCACCGAGCGAGGCGGTGAGCACGCCCAGGACGAGGAACACGCCGAACGCCGAGACCGCCGCCGACCGGGCCATCACCGGCGCGGCCGCCGCGCCGGCCCGCTCCGGGGCGGGGGCGGCGGGCTCCCGCTCCGGCACGGAGTCGGCGAGCACCGGGTCCGGTGCGGCCCGGCCGGCCTCAGCCACCGTCGGGCCCGAGGGCGAGCTCCACGGTGACCAGCCCGTCCGGGTCGGCCAGCGTGATGGAGCCGCCGCCGCCCGCCACCACCAGCGCGGTGAAGTCCGGTACGGAGACGACCGCGCCGGCGTCCACCAGGGCGGCCCCGCCGATCCCGACGCACACCGCTCCCGCCGCGACCGCCGAGCGGACCCCGCTGACCGAATCCTCGAAGACCAGGGTGCGCTGCGGGCGGATCCCGAGCTCCCGGCAGGCCGCCAGGTACGGGTCCGGGTGCGGCTTGCCGTGCTCGACGTCGTCCCGGGTGACCCGCACCCGGAAGACGTCGAGCAGCCCGAGGCCGCCCAGCGCGTTGTCGATCTTCCGGGTCCAGCTGCTGGTGGCCAGGCCGACCGGCACGCCCGCGTGCCAGAGCCGGGTGGCGAGCCCGTCGGCGCCGGGAACGGCCTGGTAGGGGGCCTCTTCCTCGACGGTGTCGACCTCGGCCCAGATGGCCTTCCGGTCGGCGTCCGAGTGGTCCGGGAAGATCAGCCGTACCGTCTGGTCGCCGGTCCGCCCGTGGACGTACTCCTCGACCTCCGGGTCGGCCAGCACCCGGCCGTGGCGCCGGGCCACCGACCGCCAGGCCTCCTCGATCACGGGCCTGGAGTCGATCAGGACGCCGTCCATGTCGAAGACGACGGCCTCGACCTCGTACCGCGTTCCGGCTTGCGGCTGCATCGGTCTCCTCACTCGGCGCTTACGCCATACGGTCTGACGATAGTTCAATTCTCACCGGCCAGAGGGGTCAAGTGGACTGGACCTCGCCACTTGACCCCCCGGGCCGACCGACCGGCCAAGCGATCAGCCGATCAGCCGACCGACCAAGCGATCAGCCGGTCAGGACGCCGCCTGGCCCGCCTGCGCCGCCATGAAGCTGTTGGCCGAGTCCTTCCAGACCAGGTACACGTCGTCGACCAGCAGCAGGTCGATCACCTCGTCGTCCAGCGGGTCGAGCGCGTCGCGGTGCGACCCGACGATCGGCTCCTCGTGCTTGTTGAACGAAGTGTTCACCAGCGCCGCCTGGCCGCTGCGGTCGTACCAGGCCATCAGCAGCCGGTGCAGGAACGGGTCGTCCTGGGCCCGGACGATCTGCGGACGGGCCGTGTTGTCGACGTGCACGACGGCCGGGCAGGCCTTGGCGAACGCCTCGTGGCAGTCGTAGGTGAGCGTCATGAACAGCGCGGCCGGCTGCTCGGGCTCCCAGCCCACGTAGCAGTCGGACGCCAGGTCCTCCGCGGTGATCGGCGCGAAGGGCATGAACTCGGTACGGTTCAGCCGCTTGTTGAGCCAGTCGTTCATGGTCACGTCGGCGGTGCCGTAGATGACGCTGCGCCGGCCGAGCGCGCGCGGGCCGAACTCCATCCGGCCCCGGTAGGTGCCGATGACCTGGTCGGCGGCCAGCGCGGCGAGCAGCACCTCCTGCATGTCCTCGCCGACCCGCCGGTAGCGCAGCTCGGGGTAGTCCTGGAGGACCTCCTCCAGCCGGCCCTCGGAGATGGCCGCGTCCGGCCCGAGCGCCATCGAGGGCACCCGGGGCCGCTCGCCGGTCTCCCGGTGGGCCACGATCACGGCGGTCTGGAGCGGCAGGCCGCCGTCGCCCATCGGCGGCAGCACGTAGATGTTCCGCACGCCCGCGGTCTCGAAGATCCGCTGGTTGAGCTTGACGTTGGCGAACACGCCGCCGGACAGGCAGACGTTGCCGCTGGTCACCCGGCCGATGTGGCGCGCCACCACGGCCGTCAGCAGGTTCTCCACGTGCCGCTGGGCCGCGGCCGCGACGTCGGCGGGCTCGTGGGTGGCGATCTCGGCCAGCAGTTCCTCGGAGTAGCCCTCGTAGGACGGCTGGTACCAGTCGCCGCAGCGGGCGCGGATCGCGCCGTTCTCCTCGACGTCGATCATCCGGCGCATCAGCGGGAGCAGCTTGTCCGGGTCGCCGTTGGCGGCCAGGCCGGTGATCTTGCCCTCGTGGCGGTTGGGGCGGAAGCCGAGCAGCTTGGTGATCCGGCCGTAGAAGTAGCCGAGGCTGTCGATCGAGGTCTCGCGCTGGAGCACCTCCTCGCCGCCGGGGAAGTAGTGCGTGACGGTCAGGGACTGGAAGTCCCCGCGGCCGTCGCAGGTGACCACGAGGGAGTCGTCGAACGGGGAGCAGAGGAAGGCACCCAGGCCGTGCGACTCGTGGTGGTCGACGTGAACCACCTTGCCGCGCAGCCCGTTCTCTTCAATGAAGGCATCGAACTCGCCGCGCTTCTCGCGGTCGTTCTGAATTTCGTCGGATATCCGCTTGCGAAGGTGCGGAAGCGCCTCGGGGCGCAGCCGGGCCTCCTCCGCAATGCGGTCCACATAGAGCAGCAGGTGCTTTTCGGCGCTGAATCCCGCCTGCCATCCGTAGGCCACCCGGTCGACATCGGAAAGGCTGACCCCGGCCTCCTTCAGGACGTAGTCGATCGACTGCTCCGGCCAGGCCTTGTGGTCCTTGACCCGGGAGAACCGCTCCTCGCTGACGGCCGCGAGGACCGTTCCGTCCTGAACCAGGCAGGCGCCGGCCAGGTCGTTGTTGGTGATTCCGAGAACAAGCATGTGCCGCTCCATTTGCTTGAGTCACGGGAAATGGCTCGACGGCATTTCCACGGATTAGACGAGCTGGTGAGGTCGGAGTGCACGGCGACTCTATGGAGTGTTTTCCCGGGAGATCAACGACGCCCTAGGCAATCCGGTCAACCTGACCTGCCGTCAGACTGTGACGCCGGGGCGGCCGTTCGGTTAACAACAGTTCGTAGTGTGATCATCACTGCTGGCAGGGTGGCATATGCCCGACAAGAGGTCTGGACCACTCCCCTGTCGATCACTGTGGGTAGCTGTCCGGAAACAGTCCTTCCGGCCTGCAACCGGTCGGCGACCGGCACTTCCGCCGCCTCCCGACCGTCCGCCCGGCGGCTCGTCACACCCGTCCCACAGGCCTCACCGGCCCCTCGACGACACCCCCGCCGCACCCCCGGCGGCACCCGACAACACCCCGGCAGCACCCCGGAAACGCCGAAGGCCAGGCCGGGCTTCCGCCTCGACCTGGCCTTCCGGGCCCCGCCCGGAGAGCGCCCGCGGAGCAACCGCGCAGCGCCCGGAGAAGACCTACTCCTCCTGCTCGTCGACCTCGGCCAGGAAGTCCAGCGACGCCGCCCAGGCCCGCTCCGCCGCCTCGGCGTCGTGGTCCGGCAGCTCCGCGTCGGTGAACAGGTGCCCGGCGCCCCGGTAGCGGTGCACCTCGACCTCGGCCCCGGCCCGGCGCATCCGCAGGTACCAGGCGTTCAGCCAGTCCTCCGGCTCGAACGGGTCGGGCTCCGCGATGTGCAGCTGCACCGGGATCGAGGTGGCGGCGTCCTCCCGCAGGTCGGAGGTGCCGTGCAGGAGCAGCAGCCCGCGCGCCTTCTCGTCGGCCAGGGCCAGGTTCTGCGCGATCGCGCCGCCGAGCGAGAAGCCCGCGTACACCAGCCCGCCCTCGGACAGCGGCGCCGCCGCCGTCACCGCGCGCCGGAGCATCTCCTCGCTGCCCCCGGCCTCCTCCTGGTAGGCGCCGCCGTCCTCGATCGAGTCGAAGGTCCGCCCCTCGAAGAGGTCCGGGGTGTGCACGGTGTGCCCGGCGGCGCGCAGCCGGCCGGCGGCGGCGTGCACGGCGGGGCGCAGTCCGTAGGCGGAGTGGAAGAGGACGATCTGGGCCACGGTTTCGGGTCCTTCACCAGCGGGGGTCAGCTACCCACCCATGATCCCCCATGTCCCACCCGCCCCACCGCACCACGACGCGGCCCCCGGCCCGACACCGCCACCCACCGGCCCCGCCGCTAGGACACCACGTCCTTGCGGGCGAACCCCCGGAACGCCAGCGCCAGCAGCACCGCCGCGTACGAGAGCGACAGCGAGACGCCCTGCACCATGCCGCCCCACTCCAGCTGCGGCTGCAACGCGTCCGCCCACGCGTACTGCCAGTGCGCCGGCAGCCACTCCCGCAGGTCCCCGAGCGCGGTGACGGCGTCCAGCACCCCGGTGATGATCGACACGAACACCGCGCCGCCGACCGCGCCCAGCGGCGCGTCCGTGGCCGTCGAGAGCCAGAACGCCAGCGCCGCGATCACGATCTCGGCGAGGAACACGAAGGCCACCGCGATCGCGATCCGGGGCAGCGCCTGCCCGGCCGGCAGGCTGACCCCGGCGGGCAGCTTGAGGTCGCCCCACCCGTAGGCGGCGGTCCCCACGGCGAGCCCGATCAGGGGCAGCATGACCACCGCGACCGCCGAGAACGCCAGCCCGACCGCGAACTTGCGCACGAGCAGCCGCGCCCGGGGCACCGGCGCCGCCAGCAGGTACCGCAGCGAGGACCAGCTGGCCTCGGAGGCGACGGTGTCCCCGCAGAACAGCGCGACCGGGATCACCAGCATGAAGCCGGTGCCGACGAACAGCATGGTGACCGCGAAGTTGGCCCCCGAGGCGGTGGCCAGGTCGATGAAGGTGGTCCGGTCCGGGCGGCCGGGGGTGCCGCCGATCTGGAAGGCGGCCAGGATGACGAACGGCATGGCGGCCAGCACCGCGCCGATCACCAGCGTGCGGCGGCGGCGCAGTTGCCGCATCGCCTCGACCCGCAGCGGCAGGGTCCGGCTCGCCCGGTACCCCTGCGCGTGGTCGGCGGAGACCGTCTGACTCACTCTGCACCACCTCCGATCAACGACAGGAACGCGTCTTCCAGGCGCCTCTGCGGTCCGGCGCTCTCCACCGGCACCTCCAGCCGCACCAGTTCGGCCAGCAGGCCGCTCGCCGCCAGGCCGTCCAGCCGGACGAGCAGTCCGCCGTCGACCGCCTCCGCCGAACCGACCCCGGCCAGCGCGGCCACCTTCCCGGCGACCGCCGCCGGGTCGTACGGGTCGGCGATGCCGATCATCAGCAGTTCGCCGGCGCCGACGATCTCCCCGACGGGGCCCGCCGTGACCAGCTGCCCCCGGTCCATCACGACCAGGTCCGTGCAGCTCTGCTCGACCTCGGACAGCAGGTGACTCGAAACGATCACCGTCCGCCCGCCCGCCGCGTACCGGATCATCACCTCGCGCATCTCACGGATCTGCGGCGGGTCAAGCCCGTTGGTCGGCTCGTCCAGGATCAGCAGGTCCGGCATCCCGAGCATCGCCTGCGCGATCGCCAGCCGCTGCCGCATGCCCTGCGAGTACGTCCGCACCGCGCGGTCCAGCGCCTCCCCGAGCCCGGCGATGGCCAGCGCCTCGTCGAAGCACGCGTCGGCCTCCGGCCGCCCGGTCGCCTGCCAGTACAGCCGCAGGTTGGCCCGCCCGGTGAGGTGCGGCAGGAAGCCGGCGCCCTCCACGAACGCCCCGACCCGCGACAGCACCGGCGCACCGGGCCGCACCAGGTGTCCGAAGATCCGGATCTCCCCGGCGTCCGGCCGGATCAGCCCCATCAGCATCCGCAGGGTGGTGGTCTTGCCCGCGCCGTTCGGCCCGAGCAGTCCGAGCACCTGGCCCCGCTCCACCCGGAAGCCCAACTCCCGTACGGCGTAGCGGTCCTGGGCGCCCTTGTAGCGCTTGCTCAGCCCGCTGATCAGCAGCGGCACCCCGGCCAGCTCCGGGTCGAAGGCCGGCCCGCCGGCCGCCCGGCGGCGGCGCAGCCGGGGCGAGAGCACCAGGCCCGCGGCCAGCACCACGGCGATCACCGGCAGCAGCCAGGTCCGCGAGGGCAGCGGCGCCGACTCGGTGACCAACTGATCGACGGTCGGCACGGTGAGCACCCCGGCCGGCGCGACCTGGTAGGTGGCCGGCTCGACGGGCGAGGCGTACGCCAGGTCGGTGCTCGCCAGCACCAGCCGCACCCGGTGCCCGGCCGGGAAGGTGTGGTCCACCGTCGGCAGCGCCACGGTGACGGTCCGCCCGGCGTCCGCGCCGGTGACCCTCAGCGGCGCCGCGAGCTGCTGCGGCAGCACCGACTTGCCGTCCGGCCCGACGTCGTACAGCTTCGCGAACAGCACCGCGTCCGGCCGGTCCGCCGTCACCCGCACCGGGACGGTCGGCTGCCCGGTCAGGTGCAGCGGCGAGTCCAGCGGCGCCGAGTCGAAGGCGGCGTTCTGCCCGGGGAAGTCGAGTGACAGCCCGGCGCCCAGCGAGGCCGCCTGGCTCAGCGCGCCGATGCCCGGCAGCGTGGAGATCCCGGGCGGCGCCCCGCCGGGCGGGTTGGCGATGGTCTTCTCCCCGCCGGTCAGCGCGACGGAGCGGGTGCCCGTCCCGCCCAGCCCCGGGTAGCGGTCGGCGGTGGCGCCGCGCAGCACGGCCTGGAAGCCGGTCGAGTCCACCCCGCCGGTCCGGGTCACCCGGAACCCCGGGCCGGTGTCGTTGCCGCGTCCCCGCAAGTAGTGGTCGAACCAGGCCGTCACCCGGTCGTCGACCCGGGCACTGGTGTCCGTCCCGCCGTCGTGCCCGCCCGCGAACCAGTCCACCGCGACCGGCGCGCCGTTCGCGGCGATCGCCTGCGCGATCCGGTCGCCCTGGTCCAGCGGGAACAGCGAGTCCTGCTGCCCCTGCACCACCAGCGTGGGCGCCTTCAGCTGCGCGGCCACCGAGGACGGGCTGGAGCGGTCCAGCAGCGCGACGGCCTCCGGGTCGGCGTGCCCGGCGGTCGCGACCCGGTCGTACATCTGGCAGAGCGAGTCCAGGAACCGCCCGCAGCCGACCTGCCCGTCCGCCTGCGGCTTGGCCTCCCCGCCCTCCCGCGGCGCACCGCCGGACGGCCCGAGGTCACCTGCCGAGCCCGTGGTGAAGAAGATCCCGGCCCACAGCTTCTTGAACACGCCGTCCGACGCCCCGGAGCCCTGGACACCCTGCGGGAACAGCGCGTCGGCCAGGTTCCACCAGGTGATCTGGGTCGCCACCGCGTCGATCCGGTGGTCGTACGCGGAGGCGAGCAGCGAGATCGCCCCGCCGTACGAGGCGCCGGTGATGCCGACCCTCGGGTCGCCGGGGCCGTCGAGCTGCACCTCGGGCCGCTGGGCCAGCCAGTCCACCAGGTGCCGGACGTCCTCGACCTCGCGGTCGGGCGCGTTGAGGCCGATCTTGCCGCCCGAGCGTCCGAACCCGCGCGCCGACCACGTCAGTACCGCGTACCCCTGCCGGGCGAGCTGCTGGGCGCGTTCGCGCTCGCCCTCCTTGGAGCCGCCGAAGCCGTGCGCGAGGAGCACGGCCGGCCGCGGACTGCTGCCGGTGGTGAAGAACGAGGTGTCCACCTGCACCTGTTGCGCGCTTCCGGGCGTCTCCGGCATGCCGAGGAAACGGTCCTCCTCGCGGACCGTCTGCTCACCGCCGGACGCCATCGTCGCCGTACCGACTCCGGCCACCACCACCAGGGCGACCGCACCGGCCACCACCCTGCGTCCGACCGTCGTACCCCGGCCGCGCCAACGGCGCCATGCCCCACCGAACTCCATGGCCGCTGATCGTATCCGCCGTCCGGGTATGCGCCCGATAAGACCACCCCCGAAGCCGCCCCCGAAGCCGCCGCCGAGGCCGCCGCCGAGGCCCCCGCCGCCCCCCGCCCCCGAAGCCACCGACGCCGGGCCCGACGCACCTTCAAGCCCGTTTCGCCCCACTGTGCCCGAGTATCGTACGCCCCATGCTCTGGCCGCTGATCATTCTGCTCGCCACCGTCGCCGCCACCCTGGCGATCGGCTGGGCCGTCGACCAGGCCCTCCAGCGCGTCGGCGCCCGCCACCCCGACGTGCCCGTCTGGGCACTGCTCCGCCGCTGCCGGATCCCCCTCCAACTCACCGTGGTGTCGGCCCTGCTGCTCGCCGCCGACCCGCTCAGGCGGATCTTCCACGTCCAGGGGGAGGAGGGCCCGCGCCACCTGGTCCTGCTGCTCCTGCTCGCCTCCCTCGGCTGGCTCACCGTCCGCGTGGTGGCCGCCGTCCTGGAGGGCCTGCTCGACCGCTACGAGGCCCGCGTCGACGACCCCGCCCGCGTCCAGCGGGTGCACACCCAGATCAGCATGCTGCGCCGGGTGGTCAGCGCGGTCATCGTCGTGGTCACCGTCGCCGTGATGCTGCTGACCTTCTCCGCCATGCGCAGCATCGGCGCCAGCCTGCTCGCCTCGGCGGGCCTCATCGGCATCGTGGCCGGCATCGCCGCCCAGAGCACCCTCGGCAACTTCTTCGCCGGCCTGCAGATCGCCTTCGGCGACACCGTCCGGATCGGCGACACCGTGGTGGTGGACGGCCAGCAGGGCACGGTCGAGGAGATCACCCTCACCTGCCTGGTGGTCCGGCTCTGGGACTACCGCCGGCTGATCGTCCCGGTCTCCTACTTCGTCAACAAGCCCTTCGAGAACTGGACCCGCCGCGACCCGGGCCTGCTCGCCGCAGTCCTGCTCCACCTGGACCACACCACCCCGGTGGACGAGCTGCGCACCGCCCTGCGCACCCGGCTCGACGGCCACCCGCTCTGGGACGGCGCCGAGTGGGCCCTCGACGTCACCGACACCACCCCCAGCACCATCGTCGTCCGGGCCACCATGACCGCCCGCTCCCCCGACGACGCCGCCCGGCTGCGCTTCGACATCCGCGAGCAGCTCATCGCCTACCTGCGCGACGAGCACCCGCAGGCCCTCCCCCGGCTGCGCACCACCGGCACCTGACACCCCCCGAAACGCGTGTTCCCCGTGCCCCCGAGGAGGCACGGGGAACACCCGTCGTCGGTACCGGCGCCCTACAGCGCCCGCGTCATCGTCCGGTGCGGCATCCCGGCGTCGTCGTACACCGGCCCCTCGGCCGCGTACCCCAGCCGCTCGTAGAACCCGAGCGCCTGCACCTGGGCGTGCAGCTCCACCTCCACGGCCCCGCGCTCGGCCGCCGCGGCCTCGATGGCCCGCACCAGCCCGGCGCCGAGCCCGGTGCCCCGGGCCGCCGCCAGCACGGCGAGCCGCCCGAGCAGCGCCCGTCTCTCGACGCCCCCGGTCAGCTGCCGCGCCTGGTCCCCGAAGATGAGCCGTCCGGTGCCCAGTCCGGTCCCGTCGGCGCCCACCGCCAGCAGGTGCACCGAGGTCCCGTCGTACTGGTCGTACTCCAGCTCCTCGGGCACGTTCTGCTCGACGATGAACACCTCGCGCCGGACCGCCCGCACCAGCTCCAGGTCGGACTCCCCCCGGGCGACCCGGATGTCGACGCTCATGTCAGCTCTCCGCCGCGATGATGTCCAGCGAGTTGCGCAGGTCCTCCGGGTACTCGCTGGAGAACTCGACCCACTGGCCGTCCGCCGGGTGCTCGAAGCCGAGCGAGACCGCGTGCAGCCACTGCCGGGTGAGCCCGAGCCGCTTGGCGAGCGTCGGGTCGGCGCCGTACGTCAGGTCGCCCACGCAGGGGTGGCGCAGCGCGGACATGTGGACGCGGATCTGGTGGGTGCGCCCGGTCTCCAGCTTGATCGCGAGCAGCGACGCGGCCCGGTACGCCTCGATCAGGTCGTAGTGCGTGATGGACGGCTTGCCCTCCTGGGTCACCGCCCACTTCCAGTCGGAGCTGGGGTGGCGCCCGATCGGCGCGTCCACGGTCCCGCTCATCGGGTCCGGGTGCCCCTGCACCAGCGTGTGGTAGCGCTTCTCGGTGATCCGGTCGTGGAACTGCCGCTTGAGGTCGGTGTACGCGCGCTCGGACTTGGCGACGACCATCAGGCCCGAGGTGCCGACGTCCAGCCGGTGCACGACGCCCTGGCGCTCGGCCGCGCCCGAGGTGGAGATCCGGTACCCGGCCGCGGCGAGCCCGCCGATCACGGTCGGGCCGGTCCAGCCGGGGCTGGGGTGTGCGGCGACGCCGACCGGCTTGTCGACCAGCACGATGTCCTCGTCGTCGTGGACGATCCGCATGCCCTCGACGTGCTCGGCGACGATCTGCACCGGCGCGGCCGGGGCGGGGATCTCGACCTCCAGCCAGGAGCCGGCGGTCACCCGGTCCGACTTGCCGGCCACGGCGCCGTCGAGCGTCACCTTGCCGTCGGCGGCCAGTTCGGCGGCCTTGGTGCGGGAGAAGCCGAACATCCGGGCCAGGGCGGCGTCGAGACGCTCGCCCTCCAGGCCGTCGGGTACGGGGAGGCTTCGGATCTGCGCTGCGGTACTCACCCGTACGAGTATGCCGGAAACACGGCCCTCCCCCGCCCGCCGCACTCCCGGCCCGCCCCTCCGGGAGGGGACGGGGACGGCGCGGGGGCCGGTCCGGGGCCGGGGCTACTCCCCCTTGCCGCCCTGCTGGTGGACGGTCCCGTCCGGGTTGCTGCCCCGGAAGGAGAGCAGGACCACGAGGATCCCGCCGCAGACGATCGCCGAGTCGGCGAGGTTGAACACCGCGAAGTGCTGGACCGAGATGAAGTCCACGACGTGCCCGCGGAAGACGCTCGGCGCGCGGAACAGCCGGTCGGTGAGGTTGCCGAGCGCCCCGCCGAGCAGCAGCCCGAGCGCGATCGCCCAGGGCAGGCTGTACAGCCTGCGGGCGATCCGCCAGATCACCACGATGACGGCCGAGGCGATCATCGTGAAGACCACGGTCAGCGCCTGCCCCATCCCGAAGGCCGCACCCGAGTTGCGGATCACCTGGAGGGTGACGACGTCGCCGACCACCTTGATCGCCGCGTGGTTCTCCAGCCTCGCGACGACCAGCAGCTTGCTGCCGAGGTCGATCAGGAAGGCGAGCAGCGCGACGGCCAGCAGCACGCCGATCCGCCGGGGACCCATCGGCTTCTCCGCCACCGCCGGTTCGTCCACGGATGCCGCCTCGGACGGTTCGGCCACGGGCACCTCCACGGCATCGCCGGGGGACGGGACGGCGTCGTCCCGGGTCTGGGGGGAACCTTGCGTACTGATGATCCGCTCCGCTGCCGATGGAGCTCCCCCGGCCGTAGGAGGGGGAGGGTGGTGGGCCGGTGACGGCCTGGACGCGTCCGCAGCCGTGCGGGCGCGTCAGGCGACGTTACGGGGTCGAGCGTACGGCAAGCCCGACCCCCTGCGTCGCTTCGGCCGCCCTGTTCAGCGGCGTTCCTGCTTGGCCTTGCACTGCACGCAGAGCGTCGCCCGGGGGAAGGCCTGCATCCGGGCCTTGCCGATGGCCTGCCCGCAGGACTCGCAGGTGCCGAAGCCGACGCCCTCCAGCCGGTTCAGGGCGCGCTCGGTCTGGGCGAGGCTGTCCCTGGCGTTGTTGGCCAGCGCCAGCTCGCTCTCCCGCGAGATGTTCTTCGTACCGGCGTCCACCTGGTCGTCGCCGGCTCCGTCGTTGGAGTCGCGCATCAGGCCGGAGATGGCCGCCTCCGCGGCGTCGATCTCGCCCTGCAGCCGCTCCAGCTCGCTGATCAGCTCGGTGTGCAGCTCGTGGACCTCCTCGGCGGTCCACGGGTCCTCGCCCGGTCGGACCGGCAGCGTGGCCGGGTCCACCGATTCGGCCCCCCGCGGCACCGTGACGGTGTCGGTGCTGCTCTTCGGTGCGGTAGTGGTCATGGTCCCCTCCCCTGGATCGACCGCCACGGCCTTGCGTGCCCGCTTGGTGGCGGTACCCGCGCCGGTTCCCTTCTCAGCCATGGCTTCGACCCCATCTACGAACGAATCGAGCCGCCGGTTCCCGGCGGCTCCCAGTGCCGGAACGATAATCCCGATCAAAACCGGTCACAACATGACATACCGGCTCCTCACGACGATCCCACCCAGGCAGCCGCCCCAGCCGCCACGCCCCGCACACTCACAGGGTTGTGCCCAGATCACCCCCGCCTAACCACCACCCGGGCACCGCCCTGACCAGCCCCGTCGGGCTCCCGGCAGCCGCCCGGCCGAAACGGTTTGGACAAACCGACTCGCCCGGCCGATACACTGGCCGTGCAAGGCGCAGATGGGACGAGTACCGACGTACGCAGCCACCAGCGACCCGGGGACGGTGCGAGCCCGGGGGTGTGCACGGCGGGAAGATCACCCCGGAGCCGCCGGAAGAACGGCCGCAGCGAAGCCCGCGACGGCCCGGTAGACCCGGCAGCAAGCCCAAACAAGAGGGCCGCAACGCAGCACCGCGGCCAAGGAGGGTGGTACCGCGGGGCGGCTCGCCGCCTCGTCCCTCCGGAGGATCCAGTCCCACGTATCCGCCGGAGGTCGACGCCCGCGATGAGCAGCACCTACAACTCCGTCCCCGCACAGGTGGACCTGCCTGCCCTGGAGCACGGCATCCTGTCGTTCTGGCAGGACAACAAGATCTTCCAGCGCAGCCTGGAGCAGTCCGAGGGCCGCCCCGAGTGGGTGTTCTACGAGGGCCCGCCGACCGCCAACGGCATGCCCGGCGCGCACCACATCGAGGCCCGCGTCTTCAAGGACGTCTTCCCCCGCTTCCGGACGATGAAGGGCTACCACGTCGCCCGCAAGGCCGGCTGGGACTGCCACGGCCTCCCGGTCGAGCTCGCCGTCGAGAAGGAGCTCGGCTTCTCCGGCAAGCAGGACATCGAGGCCTACGGCATCGCCGAGTTCAACGACAAGTGCCGCGACTCGGTGACCCGCCACACCGACGCCTTCAGCGAGCTCACCACCCGCATGGGCTACTGGGTGGACCTGGACGAGGCCTACCGGACGATGGACCCCTCGTACGTCCAGTCCGTCTGGTGGTCGCTGAAGCAGATCTTCGACAAGGGCCTGCTGGTCCAGGACCACCGGGTCGCCCCCTGGTGCCCGCGCTGCGGCACCGGCCTGTCCGACCACGAGCTGGCCCAGGGCTACGAGACCGTGGTCGACCCCTCGGTCTTCGTCCGCTTCCCGCTGACCAGCGGCCCGCTGGCCGGCCGGGCCGCCCTGCTGGTCTGGACCACCACCCCGTGGACCCTGGTCTCCAACACCGCCGCCGCCGTCCACCCGGACGTCACCTACGTGGTGGCCACCGACGGCGAGGAGCGGCTGGTCGTCGCCGAGCCGCTGCTCGCCAAGGCCCTCGGCGAGGGGTGGGAGGCCACCGGCGAGTCCTTCACCGGCGCCGAGATGGAGCGCTGGGCCTACCGCCGCCCCTTCGACCTGGTCGAGATCGAGGACGCGCACTACGTCCTCAACGCCGACTACGTCACCACCGAGGACGGCACCGGCATCGTCCACCAGTCGCCCGCCTTCGGCGCGGACGACCTCGCGACCTGCCGCAAGTACGGCCTGCCGGTGGTCAACCCGGTGCTCGCCGACGGCACCTTCGCCCCCGAGGTCCCGCTGGTCGGCGGCCAGTTCTTCAAGAAGGCCGACGAGGCCCTGGTCGCGGACCTCAAGGAGCGCGGCCTGCTCTTCCGCCACCTGCCGTACGAGCACAGCTACCCGCACTGCTGGCGCTGCCACACCGCGCTGCTCTACTACGCGCAGCCGTCCTGGTACATCCGGACCACCGCCGTCAAGGACGCGCTGATCCGCGAGAACGAGGCCACCAACTGGTACCCGGAGACGGTCAAGCACGGCCGCTTCGGCGACTGGCTGAACAACAACATCGACTGGGCGCTCAGCCGCAACCGCTACTGGGGCACCCCGCTGCCGATCTGGCGCTGCGAGGAGGGCCACCTCACCTGCGTCGGCTCGCTGGCCGAGCTGTCCGAGCTCACCGGCACCGACCAGAGCGGCCTCGACCCGCACCGCCCGTTCATCGACGCGGTGACCTTCGACTGCCGCGACTGCGGCGGCACCGCCACCCGCGTGAGCGAGGTCATCGACGCCTGGTACGACTCGGGTTCGATGCCCTTCGCCCAGTACGGCTACCCGTACCAGAACAAGGAGCTGTTCGAGAAGCGCTACCCGGCGCAGTTCATCTCGGAGGCGATCGACCAGACCCGCGGCTGGTTCTACACGCTGATGGCGATCGGCACCCTGGTGTTCGACAAGAACAGCTACGAGAACGTCGTCTGCCTGGGCCACATCCTGGCCGAGGACGGCCGCAAGATGTCCAAGCACCTGGGCAACACCCTGGAGCCGATCCAGCTGATGGACCAGCACGGCGCCGACGCCGTCCGCTGGTTCATGGCGGCCGGCGGCTCGCCCTGGTCGGCCCGCCGGGTCGGCCACGGCACCATCCAGGAGGTGGTCCGCAAGACCCTCCTCACCTACTGGAACACCGTCGCCTTCCAGGCCCTGTACGCCCGCACCTCGGGCTGGGCCCCGTCCGCGGCCGACCCGGCCCCGGCCGACCGCCCGCAGCTGGACCGCTGGGTGCTCTCCGAGCTGAACACCCTGGTCCGCGAGGTCGACGCGGCCTTCGAGGCGTACGACACCCAGCGCGCCGGCAAGCTGCTCTCCGGCTTCGTCGACGACCTGTCCAACTGGTACGTCCGCCGCGGCCGCCGCCGCTTCTGGCAGGGCGACGCCGCCGCGCTGGCCACCCTGCACGAGGCGCTGGAGACAGTCACCCGTCTGATGGCCCCGCTCACCCCGTTCATCACCGAGCAGGTCTGGCAGGACCTGGTCGTCCCGGTCACCCCGGACGCCCCGGCCTCGGTCCACCTGGCCGGCTGGCCGGTCGCCGACGAGTCGCTGGTCGACACCGACCTCTCCCGGCACATGGCGCTGGTCCGCCGCCTGGTCGAGCTCGGCCGGGCCACCCGCGCCGAGTCCGGCGTGAAGACCCGTCAGCCGCTCTCCCGCGCGCTGGTCGCCGCCCAGGGCTGGGAGGAGCTGCCCGCCGACCTGCGCGCGCAGATCGCCGAGGAGCTCAACGTCTCCACCCTGGAGTCGCTGGCCGAGGTCGGCGGTTCACTGGTCGACACCAGCGCCAAGGCCAACTTCCGCGCGCTGGGCAAGCGTTTCGGCAAGGGCGTGCAGGACGTCGCCAAGGCGGTCGCCGCCACCGACGCCGCCCGGCTGGCCGCCGAGCTGCGCGCGAGCGGCGAGACCTCGGTCGAGCTGAACGGCGAGACGGTGACCCTCTCCCCGGACGAGGTGATCATCACCGAGACCCCGCGCGAGGGCTGGGCCGTCGCCAACGAGTCCGGGGCCACCGTCGCCCTCGACCTGGCCATCACCCCGGAGCTCAAGCGCCTCGGCATCGCCCGCGACGCCATCCGCCAGATCCAGGAGGCCCGCAAGAACTCCGGCCTGGACGTCGCCGACCGGATCGTCCTGCGCTGGCGCGCCACCTCGGAGGAGACCGCCGAGGCCATCGCCGAGCACGGCCCCCTGGTCGCCGAGGAGGTCCTGGCCACCGACTTCGCCGCCGGCGCGGCCGACTGGGACTCCGAGAGCTTCGCCGACGAATCCCTCGGCCTCGCCTTCCAGCTCCGCAAGGCCTGACCGACCGGCGAAGCCGCCGTCACCCCGTGGGTGGCGGCGGCTTCGCCGTACCCGGCACCAGGACGCCCGGCGCCAGGCCCCCGTCGCGACAGCCCCGGCCACGCGGACACACGAAGAAGCGCCCCCGCCCGGACCCGTGGGTCCGAGCGGAGGCGCTCTCAAAAGGCCGTGCTACAACCTCAGTTGTCGCCGTCCTCGTCGATCAGGAAGCCGCGCATCGGCGCCGGGGCCTGCTGCATCGGCTGCGGCGGCTGCGGACGGACGGCCGCCATCGGCTGGGTCATCCCGGCCGGCTGCATCTGCGGAGCACCGCTGTTGCCGCCGTTCGACTGCCCGCCGAAGCTCGGCGCCGAGGAGTTGCCACCGAAGGAGGTGTTCCCGCCGAAGGACGGCTGGCCGCCGCCGAAGGACTGCTGGCTGCCACCGAAGCTCGGCGCACCGCTGCCCATCGCGCTCGCACCGGCGGGCGCCATCGACGAGGCCGCCGGCGGCAGCGACGCGGTGGCGGGGATCCGCGGCGGGGCGAGCGAGTCGTCGGCCTGCGACTCCAGCTGGCGCAGCTGGGTCTCCAGGTACGACTTCAGACGCGTGCGGTACTCACGCTCGAACGCCCGCAGGTCCTCGACCTTGCGCTCCAGCGTGGCGCGAGCGGACTCCAGCGAGCCCATCGCGACGCGGTGCTTCTCCTGCGCGTCCCGCTCCAGGGCGTCCGCCTTGGCACGGGCGTCGCGCTCCAGGCCCTCGGCCCGGCTGCGCGCCTCGCCGACGATCTTGTTGGCCTCGGAACGGGCCTCGGAGATCGCCTGGTCGGCGGTCTGCTGAGCGAGCGCCAGCACCCGGGCGGCGCTGTCGCCACCGGGGCCCTGCTGCTGCATCGGGGCACCCATCGGGTTGCCCATCTGCTGCTGCGGACCGCCCATGGGGCCGCCCATCTGCTGCTGGCCCATGCCCTGGCCCATGCCCTGCTGGCCCATGCCCTGGCCCATACCCTGCTGGCCCATACCCTGGCCCATCGGGTTGCCCATCTGCTGCGGGCCACCGGGACCGCCCATGGGCTGGAGCATCTGACCGCCCATCGGCTGGACCAGCTGCTGCTGGCCGCCCATGGTCTGGTTCATCTGCTGCTGCTGGCCGCCGGCCGGCGGGAGCTGCGGCGCGGAACCGGCGGGCAGGCCGAGGGGCTGGTTGCCCATCTGCTGCTGCTGCGGGCCGGGACCCATCTGCTGCTGCGGACCACCCGGGCCCATCTGCTGCGGGCCGCCGGGGCCCATCTGCTGCGGGCCGCCCGGGCCCTGCTGGCCGGGGACCGGCGGGCCGGATATGGCGGCCGGCACCGGGGCGCCGCCCTGGCGGGGGGCGTCCTGCTGCGGCTCCTTGCGCAGGTTGGCCTGGTTCTGCGCGGCGGCACGAGTCGCGGCGGCCAGCTTGGCGCGCAGGTCCTCGTTCTCCCGGAGGAGGCGGGTCAGCTCCGCCTCGACCTCGTCGAGGAAGGCATCGACCTCGTCCTCGTCATAGCCTTCACGCAGGCGGACGGTCGTGAACTGCTTGTTCCGAACGTCCTCGGGGGTCAATGGCATCTCTTCACCTCAACGTGATCGTCGGCACACCGGCATCCTGTCGCATCGCTCACCTACGACTAGGGGTGCACAAGCGAGATCAGGACATACACAATGATCATCAGTACGAAGAAGGACAGGTCGAGCGCCACGCCCCCGAAACGCAACGGCGGAATGAGCCGCCGAAGAAGCTTGAGCGGCGGATCCGTGACAGTGTACGTGGCCTCCAGGACCAGGACCATGGCCTTGCCGGGCCGCCACGAACGCGCGAACTGGAAGACCCAGTCCATGACCAGTCGCACGAGCAGGAACACCAGGAAGACGGTCAGGGCGTAGTAGAGCACCGCCCACACGATGTCCATCGCGTTTTCCCTCTCCCCGGTCCCGGGCCCTCGGGCCCGCCGCTCGTCACCTGTCGCCAACCACTGTTGATCAGATCCACACGTAAAGTCGTGGCCGGGTCAGCTCTGGTTGAAGAACCCACCCTCGGCGATCCGAGCCTTGTCCTCCGCCGTGACATCGACGTTAGCAGGCGACAGCAGGAACACCTTCTGTGTCACGCGCTCGATACTGCCGTGCAGACCGAAGACGAGTCCAGCCGCGAAGTCTACGAGCCGCTTGGCGTCGGTGTCGTCCATCTCGGTCAGATTCATGATCACGGGAGTGCCGCCACGGAACTGTTCCCCGATGGTACGGGCCTCGTTGTAGGTCCGGGGGTGCAGCGTGGTGATGCGGTAGGGCTCTCGTTCGTTCACTACCTTGGGCATGATCACCGGGGCGCTCTTCTCCAGGTTGTGGCGGCGTTCGGGTGTGATGGACGACACGGGGGCCATCCTCGGGGTCTCCTGTCGGATCGGCACCGCCGCCGGCACCGGCTGGGGTGTGATCGAGGAGACCGGGGCGGGCGCCGCCGCGGCCGCGGCGGCCGGCCGGGGGATGTCCTCGGTCCGCTGTCCCGTCCGGATCGGCTCGGGGTCGGCGTCGTAGTCGTCGTCGGGGTCGTACCCCTGGCCGTCGTACGTCTCGTCCTCCACGAGGCCGAGGTAGACCGCCATCTTGCGCATTGCGCCGGCCATGCTCCTGTCTCCTCCGCTGTGGTGGACCGGCTCCGTCCCGGCGGCCAGGCCGCACGGCCCTGCCTGCGGATTCCGCGGTCCATCCACGACGGCGCGTCAGGCCGACGGCCTGTCAGGATTCGTGGAGTGGGGGCCGCGGAGCTGCGATCCACGGTTCACTAGCGCTCCGGAGAGCTGCTAGATTCTGTCCTATTTTGTCCTGCAGTCTGATCTACTTACCCGGTGACGTTACCTGAGGGGTGACCTCACTCCGAGTACCGCCGTTCCGACGCGCACATGTGTCGCCCCGGCGGCAATCGCCTGCTCAAGGTCACCGCTCATCCCTGCGGAAACCATGGTGGCAGCAGGATGGGCCGTCCGTACGGCGGTTGCGATTTCCGTCAGCCGATCGAAGGCCCGGGCCGGGTCCCCGGCCAGCGGACCGGCCAGCGGAGCGACGGTCATCACACCGTCCAGCCGCAGCCCGGGCGTGTCGGCGATGGCGTCGACCAGTTGCGCGACGTCCTCCGGTGCGACCCCCGCCCGGTGCGCGCCCTCCCCGTGCTCCTTGTCCAGCGCGACCTGCACCAGGCAACCGAGCTCCGGGCGCTCCGACTTGAGCACCGCCGCGGAGAGCGACTCGACGAGCCTCAGCCGGTCCACCGAGTGCACGTGGTCGGCGTACGAGACCACCGAGCGGACCTTGTTGGTCTGCAACTGTCCGACGAAGTGCCAGTCAAGAGGAAGGTTTCTGCACTGTTCCGCCTTGGGTGCGGCGTCCTGGTCGCGGTTCTCCGCGACATCCGTCACACCCAGTCCGGCCAGCAGCGCGGTGTCCTCGGCGGGGTAGGTCTTGGTGACGACGATCAGGGTGACCTCGTCCCGGGCGCGCCCGGCGGCCGCACAGGCGGCCGCGATCCGGCGCTCGACCACCTCCAGATTGGTGCCGAGCTCCTCGTACCGGGCCCGCCGGCCCTCCGTCAGCCCCGCGAGGAACTCAGGGCCACCCGGGAACGGTCCGTAGATGTCGTTCGTCATCAGTGATCAGAGCCCAACCAGACGTAGCTCGCGAGTCGGCCGGTGCGCTGCTCGCGACGGTAGGAGTAGTGATCGGCGGATTCGAGGGTGCAGACCGGTGAGCGCACCGGCTCGCTGACCCCCAGCGCGGCCAGCTGGGCCGCGACTCCCCCCGCCACGTCCAGGGCCGGCGTCCCCCATGACGTCTCGGCGAAGGCCTCGGGCACCACGGCGGCGACCTCGGCCCGCAGGTCCGCCGGCACCTCGTAGCAGCTGCCGCAGACGGCGGGGCCGGTCGCGGCGGTGATCCGCCCGGGCTCGGCCCCCAGTGCGACCATGGCCCGCACGACGGCGGGCACCACCCCGGCCGCCAGTCCGGGCCGGCCCGCGTGGGCCGCGCCCACGACGCCCGCCACCGGGTCGGCCAGCAGCACCGGCGTGCAGTCGGCGGTCAGCACCGCCAGCGCGAGCGGCCGGTCGGTGACCACCGCGTCCACCATCGGGGCCTGCCCTTGCGGCTGGCGCTGCGTCACCACGGCGACCTCGGCGCCGTGCACCTGGTTCATCCACACCACGTCGGCCGGTTCGAGCCCCAGCTCGCGGGCGACGAGCGCCCGGTTCGCCCGGACGGCCTCCGGGTCGTCCCCGACCGCCCCGCCGAGGTTGAGCTCGCCGTACGGCGAAGTGCTCACCCCGCCCCACCGGTCGGTGAAGGCGAAGTGAGCACCCGCGTGTGCCGAGCGATCGATCACTTAAGGAAGTCCGGGACGTCGAGCTCCTCGGCCGGGCTCTCCACGAACGGCTGACGGGCCGGCTGCACCTGCGGCGGGACCGGGGCCGAGGCGGTCGCGGCCGGGGCCTCGCTCTGCCGGCCCGCGGCCGGGGACTCGCCCTCCGAGCGGGAGGTCACCGAGCCGATGGTCCCGTAGGCCGGACGGCCGGACGGACGGTCCGGGGCGGCCGGCGGCGCGGCCGGGCGGTCCGGGGTGGTCGACTTGACCACCGGGTCGCGGACGATCGCCGGCGGCTGCCCGCCGTCGAAGCCGGCCGCGATGACGGTGACCCGGACCTCGTCGCCGAGCGCGTCGTCGATGACCGCGCCGAAGATGATGTTGGCCTCGGGGTGCGCGGCCTCGCTGACCAGCTGGGCCGACTCGTTGATCTCGAACAGGCCGAGGTCGGAGCCGCCCGAGATGGAGAGCAGCACGCCGCGGGCGCCGTCGATCGAGGCCTCCAGCAGCGGCGAGGAGATCGCCATCACGGCGGCGGCCTTGGCGCGGTCCTCACCGCGGGCCGAGCCGATGCCCATGAGCGCCGAGCCGGCCTCCGACATGACGGACTTGACGTCCGCGAAGTCGAGGTTGATCAGGCCCGGGGTGGTGATCAGGTCGGTGATGCCCTGGACGCCGGACAGCAGGACCTGGTCGGCCGAGCGGAACGCGTCGAGGACGCTGACCTGGCGGTCCGAGATGGACAGCAGCCGGTCGTTGGGGATCACGATGAGGGTGTCGACCTCTTCGCGCAGGCTCGCGATGCCGTCCTCGGCCTGGTTGGCCCGGCGGCGGCCCTCGAAGGTGAAGGGGCGGGTGACCACGCCGATGGTCAGGGCGCCCAGCGAGCGCGCGATGTTGGCGACGACGGGCGCGCCGCCCGTGCCCGTGCCACCGCCCTCACCGGCGGTCACGAAGACCATGTCGGCCCCCTTGAGGACCTCCTCGATCTCCTCGCGGTGGTCCTCGGCGGCCTTGCGGCCGACCTCGGGGTTGGCGCCGGCGCCGAGGCCCCGGGTGAGTTCACGGCCCACATCGAGCTTGACGTCGGCGTCGCTCATGAGGAGGGCCTGCGCATCGGTGTTGATCGCGATGAACTCGACGCCCTTGAGACCGACCTCGATCATCCGGTTGATGGCGTTGACACCACCGCCGCCGATACCGACGACCTTGATGACTGCGAGGTAGTTCTGCGGTGCTGCCACGTCGAAGGCCTCTCGCCTCGAATTTCCGGGTCGGCACGGCCCGGCGAGGGTCCGTTCCGACGGATGTCGATGGGTAGGGAGCCTGGTTTCTGACTGAATGTCCGAAATGCCGACCGCCGACCCCAACCCTAAACTTGACCTTTAGGGTTAGTCCTGTGCCTCCGTCACATCACCAACGGACACAGCCTGGTGACACAGGACACTAGGTCGCCCCGGGCACGTGTTTCAACGAACACGCCGAGCTTCCCTTTTTCTTTTGAGCCTATGTGATCATCAGCCGGCTTAGGAAACCGGGGGTGACCACCAAGGGTCGGGCCGACACTTCGAAGCGTCAACCCCTCCCTCAGGGACTGAACCTACCGGATCATCCGGACACCGCCGGCGCCTCCGGCGCCGTCACGTCGAAGTTCGTGCCCTTCTGAGCCATCAGCGCGACCAGGACCCGGGCCTTGCGGTCGATCTGCTCCGGACTCCCCCAGCGCACCGTCGCACCCCCGCTGAGCTGCAGCTCGATGTCGTCGTACGAGTGCACCAGCACCGCCCCGGCCCGCTTGGCGACCTCCGGAGGCAGCCCGGCGGCCACCGCGACCGCGCCCTGGACCAACTGCGGACGGGAGATCACCCCGTCCGCGTCGTTCGCCTGCTGACTGAGCCGCAGCTCCACCACCGGCACCCCCGCCGGCGGGGCCGCCTCGGTGGCGAAGCTCACTCCCCCGGCATCCACCTGGGTGAACTGCCCGTCATCCCCCTTGACGGCGGCCACCGCCGTGCGCTGGGCGACCTTCACCTGAAGGGTGTGCGGCCAGCCCCGCCACACCTCGGCCTTCGCCACCCGGGGGATCGCCTCCACCCGGTGCCGGACGACGTCCAGGTCCACCCGGGCCAGCGGGCCGTCGCCGAGCCCGCCGATCACCTCGCGGACCTGGACCGCCGTCAGCTTGTCGTCGGTCGTTCCCTGGACGGCGACGCTGCGCACGTCCAGCACCGACGAGAAGAACACCAACCAGGCCAGCACGCCGAGCACCGCGGCGCCGAGCGCGCCCAGCACCGCGATGCCCCGCCGGGAGAGCCGGAGGCGAGGAGCGGACTCCTCGTCCTCCAGCTCCGCTTCGAGCGGGTCGGCGAGCCGGCCGTCAGCCACGGCGGCGGCCGCCGCGGTGTGCCTGGATAGCCTCGTAGACCATGCCGACCAGCAGGTCGTCGGCGTCCCGGCGGCCGAACTCGGCGGCCGCGCGGCTCATGTCCCAGAGCCGCTGCGGGTCGGTGAGCACCGGCAGCACGTTCTGCAGCACCCAGTCCGGGGTCAGCTCGGCGTCGTCCACCAGCAGGCCACCGCCGGCCTTGACCATCGGCTGGGCGTTCAGCCGCTGCTCGCCGTTGCCGATCGGCAGCGGGACGAAGGCGGCGGGCAGGCCGACGGCCGCCAGCTCGGCCACCGTCATGGCGCCGGCCCGGCAGAGCATCATGTCGGCCGCCGCGTAGGCGAGGTCCATCCGGTCCAGGTACGGCACCGGGCGGTACGGCGGCATCCCGGGGACGTCCGCGACCTGCGGCAGCTCGTTCTTCGGGCCGACCGCGTGCAGGATCTGGACGCCGTACTGCTGGAGCCGCGGGGCGATCGCGGTGATCGTCTCGTTGAGCCGGCGGGCGCCCTGGGAGCCGCCGGTGACCAGCAGGGTGGGCAGCCGCTGGTCGAGGCCGAAGTAGTGCCGGGCCTCCGGGCGGGCCGCGTTGCGGTCCAGCGTCGCGATGGTCCGGCGCAGCGGGATGCCGATGTACCGGGAGTCGCGCAGCTTGCTGTCGGGCGTGGAGACCGCCACGAAGTCGCTGTAGCGGGCGCCGATCTTGTTGGCCAGGCCCGGACGGGCGTTCGCCTCGTGCACCACGATCGGCACGCCGGCCCGCTTGGCGGCCAGGTAGGCCGGCATCGCGACGTAGCCGCCGAAGCCGACCACGGCGTCCGCGTTCACCCGCTCGATGATCTCCTGGGCGGCCCGCACGGTGCCGCGCAGCCGGCCGGGAACGGTGATCAGTTCCGGGGTGGGCTTGCGCGGCAGCGGGACGGCCGGGATGAGCTCCAACTGGTAGCCGCGCTCGGGTACCAGCCGGGTCTCCAGACCGCGCTCGGTGCCCAGGGCGGTGATCCCGATGGACGGGTCGTGCCTGCGGAGTGCGTCCGCGAGGGCCATGGCCGGCTCGATGTGACCGGCGGTCCCCCCGCCGGCGAGTACGACATGCACCGAAATTCACCGCTCCCTGCGTGCCGGCCCCGGGGCCGGGCGCGCTGTGGTTCGTCGTCGTGGCAGCACCCGGGCCAGTCGCTTCCTGATCCGGGAGTTCTTGCTCCGGGCGGCCAGGGCCGCCTTCGCTCCGGAGGTGCTGCGTGCCAGGCACAGCAGCACACCGATCGCGGACATGGCCGACAGCATGGCGGAACCGCCGTAGGAGAACAGCGGGAGCGGGACGCCCGCGATGGGCAGCAGTCCCAGCGCCGACCCCAGGTTGACCATGGCCTGCGCCATGATCCAGGTGGTGGCGGCTCCCGCGGCGTACCTGACGAAGGGATCCTTCGTGCCGATGGCCACACGGATACCCGCGTAGCCTAGTGCCGCGAAGAGACCGATCACCGACAGCGTCCCCACCAGGCCCAGTTCCTCGCCGGTCGCGGCGAAGATGAAGTCGGTGTGCGCCTCGGGCAGCTGGCCCCACTTCTCGACGCCGGCGCCGAGGCCGGTGCCGAAGCCGCCGCCGTTCGCGAACGCGAAGACGCCGTGCAGGGCCTGGAAGCAGGCGCCCTCGGGGTCGAGCTTGGTGACGCCGATGCAGCCCAGCCGCTCGGCGCGGTGCGGGACGGTGACCACCAGGGCGGTGCAGACCACCACCGCCACCCCGAGGGTGGCCACGAACAGCCGCAGCGGCGCGCCGACCATCCACAGCAGCGCGAACACCATCGCCACCAGGATCATCGAGGTGCCCATGTCGCCGCCGAACATGATCAGCGCGAGCAGCAGCAGGGCGCCCGGGACCAGCGGCACCAGCAGGTGCTTCCAGGAGTTCAGGGTGCCGGCCTTCTGCTTGCGGGCGAGCAGGTCGGCGGCCCACAGCACCAGGGCCAGCTTGGCGAACTCGGACGGCTGGAACTGGAAGAAGCCGAAGTCCAGCCAGTTCTGGTTGCCGTTGATCCGCACCCCGATGCCGGGGATGGCGACCAGGGTGAGCGCGCCGATCACCGCGAGCATCACCGGGTAGACGATCACCCGCAGCACCGCCACCGGGACGGAGGCGAAGCCGATCAGCAGGACCAGGCCGAGGATGGCCGCGATCGACTGCTTGAGGAAGTAGTACTGCGCGGTGTGGTGCTGGTTCAGGGCCAGGATCTGCGAGGCCGAGAAGACCATCATCAGGCCCAGCACCACCAGCAGCAGCGTGCTGCCGACGATCAGCAGGTAGGGCGTGAGCGGCCGGTCCAGCCAGTACCCGATCCGGGCCCGGAAGGCCTGGACGCGGGCCAGCGGACCGGCCGACTTGTACTTGGTCGTGGTGGCGGAGATCACTCGCCACGGCTCGGCGGAGTCCCGCTTGCCAACGCCGGAATCCGTCCTGCCCTGCCCCGCCACCGCTCCCCGCTCCCATCATTTGCGGCTCGTCCGCCTCCGGGCCGCTCCGACCCGACGCTTCGGCTCACGAGCCGGGAGGGTTCGCCAGCTCCCGGACGGCCGCCGCGAACAGGTCGCCGCGCTCGCCGTAGTTGGTGAACATGTCCATCGAGGCGCAGGCCGGGGCCAGCAGCACCGTGTCACCCGATCGGGCGAGCGACGCGGCCGTGCGGACGACCTCGGCCATCGCCACCGCGCCAGTCTGGCCCTCGGCCGCCTCGATCACCGGCACATCCGGAGCGTGTCGCTCCAGCGCCTCCCTGATCAGCGCCCGGTCCTGGCCGATCAGCACCACGGCCCGCAGCCGCTCGGCCGCGCCCTGGACCAGGTCGTCGAAGGTCGCGCCCTTGGCGAGGCCGCCGGCGATCCAGACGACCGGCCGGAAGGCCGCCAGCGAGGCGGCCGCGGCGTGGGTGTTGGTGGCCTTGGAGTCGTCGACGTACGTGACCTCGCGGACCACGCCGACCTCGGCGATCCGGTGGGCGTCCGGGCGGAAGGCCCGCAGGCCCTCCCGAACGGCCTTGGTGTCGACGCCGTACGCCCGGGCCAGCGCCGCCGCGGCGAGCGCGTTGGCGATGTTGTGCGGCGCCGGCGGGTTCACGTCCTCGATGGCGCCCAGCTCGGCCGCGTTCTTGGCCCGGTCCGCGACGAAGGCGCGGTCCACCAGCAGGCCGTCCACCACGCCGAAGTTCGATGGGCTCGGCGCGCCGAGTCCGAAGCCGATCGCCCGGCAGCCCTCCTCGACGTCGGCCGCCATGACCAGCGCCTCGGTGGCCGGGTCGGCCAGGTTGTACACGCAGGCGACCTGGTTGCCCTCGTAGATCCGGCCCTTGTCGGCGGCGTACGCCTCCATCGAGCCGTGCCAGTCGAGGTGGTCGGGCGCCAGGTTGAGCACCGCGGCCGAGTGCGGGCGCAGCGAGGGCGCCCAGTGCAGCTGGTAGCTGGAGAGCTCGACGGCGAGCACGTCGTACGGCTCCTCGGCGAGCACCGCGTCCAGCACCGAGACCCCGACGTTGCCGACGGCGGCGGTGCGCTTGCCGGCGGCGGTGAGGATCGAGGCGAGCATCTGGACGGTGGTGGTCTTGCCGTTGGTTCCGGTGACGGCCAGCCAGGGCGCGGGCTCGCCGGTGCCGGGCAGCGGCTTGCGCAGCCGCCAGGCGAGTTCGACGTCGCCCCAGACCGGCACCCCGGCCGCCCCGGCGGCGGCGAACAGCGGGCTGTCCGGTGCCCAGCCGGGCGAGGTGACGACCAGCTCGGTGCCCTCGGGCAGGCTCGCGCCGTCGCCGAGGCGCACGGTGACCCCGTGCGCCTCCAGTTCGGCGGCCCGGGCGGCCAGGCCGGGCCCGCTGCCGCCGTCCACGACGGTGACGCGGGCGCCGAGGCCGTGCAGGACGCGCGCGGCGCTGATGCCCGAGACACCGAGTCCGGCGACGACCACGGGCAGGTCGGTGAACTGCGGATTGGTCAGCTGGGAGTTCGTCATCCGGTCCGGTATCCCGCGTAGAAGAGGCCGAGGCCGACGGCCACGCAGAGGCCCTGGATGATCCAGAAGCGGACCACGACCAGGACTTCGCTCCAGCCCTTGAGTTCGAAGTGGTGCTGCAGTGGTGCCATCTTGAACACGCGCTTGCCGGTCATCCGGAAGGAGCCGACCTGGATGATCACCGACAGGGTGATCACCATGAAGAGGCCGCCGAGCATGATGAGCAGCAGCTCGGTGCGGGAGCAGATCGCCAGGCCGGCCAGGGCGCCGCCGAGGGCGAGCGAGCCGGTGTCGCCCATGAAGATCTTGGCGGGCGAGGTGTTCCACCACAGGAAGCCGAAGCAGGAGCCCATCAGGGCTGCCGCGACCACCGCGAGGTCGAGTGGGTCCCTGACGTCGTAGCAGGCGCCGGTGGCGGTGTAGACGTACGCGCAGCTCTGCGTGTACTCCCAGACGCCGATGAAGGTGTAGGCGCCGAAGGCCATCACCGAGGCACCGGTGGCGAGGCCGTCCAGACCGTCCGTCAGGTTCACGCCGTTGGAGGTCGCCGCGATCATGAAGTACGCGAAGATGACGAACAGCACGGGGCCGACCGACCACTTGAAGTCGCGCACGAAGGACAGCGACTGGGAGGCCGGGCTGAGCCCGCGGTCGTCGTGGAACTGGAGCGCCAGGACGGCGAAGACCAGGCCGACGATGGACTGGCCCGCCAGCTTCGCCTTGGCCCGCAGGCCGAGCGAGCGGCGCTTGACCACCTTGATGTAGTCGTCCAGGAAGCCGACCAGGCCCAGGCCCGCGGTCAGGAAGAGCACCAGCAGCCCGGAGGCCGTCGGGCTCTCGCCCGTTATCGCCTTGGTGGCGAAGTACGCGATGAGGGTCGCCAGGATGAAGGCGATGCCGCCCATCGTGGGCGTGCCCTTCTTGCTGTGGTGCGCCTTGGGACCGTCGTCGCGGATGTACTGGCCGTAGCCCTGCCGGGCGAGCAGCTTGATCAGGGCGGGCGTACCGGCCAGCGAGAGGATCAGGCCGATCATCCCGGAGAAGAGGATCTGCTTCATCATCGGGCAGCACCGTCCGCCAGGAGCGCTTCGGCCACCTTCTCCAGCCCCACCGAACGGGATGCCTTCACCAGGACCACATCCCCCGGCCGCAGCTGACTGCGCAGCAACTCGACCGCCGCGTCCGCGTCGGACACCAGCACCGACTCCTCACCCCACGAACCTTCGTTCCTCGCGCCGAGTTCCATGCAGGCCGCCTCGCGTCCGCCGACCGCCACCAGCTTGGTGACGTCCAGCCGGACGGCGAGCCGCCCGATGGCGTCGTGCTCGGCCAGGCTCTCCTCGCCGAGCTCCCGCATCTCGCCGAGCACCGCCCAGGTGCGTCGACGCTCCGGGCCGCGCCCCCCCATCGAGACCAGCGCCCGCAGCGCGGCCCGCATCGAGTCGGGGTTCGCGTTGTAGGCGTCGTTGACGACGGTGACACCATCGGCCCGGTCGACGACCTCCATGCGCCAGCGGGACAGCGCACCCGCCTCGCCCAGGGCGGCGGCGGTGTCGTCGACGGACATCCCGAGCTCCACCGCCACCGCGGCGGCGGCGAGGGCGTTCGAGACGTGGTGCTCACCGTACAGGCGCAGCTGCACGGTCGCGGAACCGGCCGGGGTGGTGAGCGTGAAGGATGGCCTCCCGGTGGCGTCCAGGCGAACGTCCGTGGCCCGGACGTGGGCGTCCGGGGACTCCCCGAACAGGACCACCCTGGCCTTGGTGCGGGCGGCCATCGCGCGCACCAGCCGGTCGTCGGCGTTGAGGATCGCGGCCCCGTCGGCGGGCAGTGCCTCGACGAGCTCGCCCTTGGCCTCGGCGATCGCCTCCTGGGAGCCGAACTCGCCGACGTGGGCGGTGCCGACGTTCAGCACCACGCCGACCCGGGGCGGGGTGATCGAGGTGAGGTACTCGATGTCGCCCTTGTGCCGGGCGCCCATCTCCATGACCAGGTGCCGGGTGTCGGCCTCGACCCGCAGCGCGGTCATCGGGTGGCCGATCTCGTTGTTGAGCGAGCCCGGCGGGTAGACGGTCGCGCCGTGGCGGCCGAGCAGCTGGGCGATCAGGTCCTTGGTGCTGGTCTTGCCGGCCGAGCCGGTCAGCGCGACCACCGCGGTGCCCTCGGCGCGGGCGACCACGGTACGGGCCAGCCTGCCGAGCGCCTCCACCACGCTGTCGACCAGGACGGCGGGCACGCCGACCGGGCGGGAGGCGAGCACCGCGACGGCGCCGGCCCCGACGGCCGTGGCCGCGTAGTCGTGGCCGTCCACGTGCTCGCCGACGAAGGCCGCGAACAGGCCGCCGGGGACCACCTTGCGCGAGTCGACCTCGACCGGGCCGGTGACCAGGGTGTCCGGGTCGGCGCCGTCCAGGGTGCCTCCGACGGCGGCGGCCACCTCGGCGAGGGTCAGTGCGATCACTGCTGCTCTACTCCTCGGTCGCCCCGTGCGGCCGTGGTCCGCGCGACGGACTCGCGCAGCACCTCCCGGTCGTCGAAGGGGCGGATCTCGTCTCGTACGTACTGGCCGAGCTCGTGGCCCTTGCCGGCCACCAGCACGGTGTCCCCCGCGCGGGCGCGGGCCACCGCGAGCCGGATCGCCTCGGCCCGGTCGGGAACGACCAGGACGTCTCCGCGCTCGGCCTCGGGCACCGCGGCGGCGCCGGTCAGCATGCTGGCGAGGATCGCCAGCGGGTCCTCGCTGCGCGGGTTGTCGCTGGTCAGCAGGGCGGTGTCGGCGAGGCGGGCGGCGATGTCGCCCATCGGGCCGCGCTTGTGCGGGTCGCGGTCGCCGCCGCAGCCGACGACGACGTGGAGCCGGCCCTCGGTGACCTCGCGCAGCGAGGCGAGGACGGCCCGCAGGGCGTCCGGCTTGTGCGCGTAGTCCACGACGGCCACGAACGGCTGTCCGGCGTCCACCCGCTCCAGCCGGCCCGGCACCCCGGGGACGGCGGCGACGCCGGCCACGGCCCGGTCCAGCGGCAGCCCGGCGGCGACCAGCACGGTGATCGCGGCGAGCGCGTTGGCGACGTTGAAGGGGCCGGGCAGCGGGACGGCCGCGTCGGCCTCGGCGCCGTCCGGGCCGAGCACCCGGAAGGTCGAGCCGACCGGCCCGAGCCGCACGTCCACGGCCCGCCAGTCGGCTTCGGCGGCGCCGGTCGCGGAGAAGGTGGTCACCGGGATCTTGGCCTCGGCGGCCAGCCGGCGGCCGTACTCGTCGTCCAGGTTGACCACGCCGTGGCGGGACTTGCCGGGCTGGAAGAGCCGGGCCTTCGCCTGGAAGTAGTCCTCCATGTCCGGGTGGAAGTCGAGGTGCTCGGGCGTGAGGTTGTTGAACAGCGCCACGTCGTACGCGACGCCGTCGGTGCGGCCGAAGACCAGGGCGTGGCTGGAGACCTCCATGGTCACCGCGTCGGCGCCGCGCTCGGCCATCACGCCGAGGATCGCGTGCAGGTCGGTGGCCTCGGGGGTGGTGCGCTCGCTCTTGATCCGCTCGTCACCGACCCGCATCTCGACGGTGCCGATCACGCCGGGCGTGCGCTCGGCACCGCGCAGGCCGCCCTCGACCAGGTACGAGGTGGTGGTCTTGCCGTTGGTGCCGGTCAGCCCGATCATCAGCAGCCGCTCGGACGGACGGCCGTAGACGATCGCGGCGAGCTCGCCCATGGCGGCGCGCGGCCGGTCCACGACCAGCAGCGGCAGGCCGGTGGGGGCGGCCAGTTCGGCGCCGGCCGGGTCGGTGAGCACGGCCACCGCGCCGGAGTCGGCGGCCTTGGCCGCGAAGGCCGCGCCGTGGTGGTTGGCGCCGGGGAAGGCCACGTACACGTCGCCCGGGCGGACCGCGCGGGAGTCGTGGGTGACGCCGGTGACGGCACCGCCCTCGACGGGCGCGAGACCCAGCCGGACGGCCAGCTCGGCGAGCGGCAGGGCGGTGGTCCCGGTCGGGCGGGGCGGACTCACGGTGGTTTGATCGGGTTTCGGCACGGCGGGAAGGCTATCCGCCGAAGGGTGTCCAGGGCCAAACCGGCCCTTCGCCGCGCCGTCGTCCAGCCCGGCCCGCTCGTTGCTCATGCTCGCTCACGGCTTCCAGTCGACGGCCAGGTTGGGCGCCTGGCTGCCGCTCGGCGGGACCTGCATGGTCTTCAGGGTGAACTCCATCACCTGCTTGAACACCGGGCCGCACAGCTGGCCGCCGAAGTGGCCGTTGACGGGGCCCTGGAGAGTACAGGAGACGGTGTACCGGGGGGCGTCGGCGGGGGCGAAGCCGATGAAGGAGGCGGTGTAGCCGTCGTAGCCGACGCCGTTGGCGGCGCCCCGGTTGGCGGTGCCGGTCTTGCCGGCGACCCGGTAGCCGGGGATGGCGGCCTTGCCGCCGGTGCCCTGCTCGTCGTCGACGACCGACTCCAGCATCGAGGTGAGGGTCTTGGCCGTCTCCTCGCTGACCACCCTGGTCTGCTCCCCCGCCGGGTTCGGGCTGTACTTGCCGTCCGGGCTGGTGACGCCCTGCACGATGCTGGGCGCGACCCGGACGCCGCCGTTGGCGATGGTCGAGTAGACCGAGGTGGCCTGCAGCGCGTTCATCTGCATCGGGCCCTGGCCGAAGGCGATGTTGTACTTCTCCGAGGCGACCAGGTCCTCGGGCTTCTTGAGCTTCCCCGAGGTCTCGCCGGGGAAGTTCAGCCCGGTCGGCTGGGCCACCCCGAACTTGCGCATGTAGCCGTCCAGGGCCTTGTTGGCGGTCAGCTGGTCGCCGCCGCCGAGGGTCTCCACGGCCTCGATGGTGCCGATGTTGGACGACTTGGCCAGCACCCCGGCCAGCGTCAGGTACCAGGTGTCGTGGTCGACGTCGTCCTTGAACTGCTGCCCGGCGCGGACCAGCCGGTTGGGGACGGTGACCTTGGTGTCCCAGGTGGCCTTGCCGGAGTCCAGTACGGCGGCCATGCTCATCAGCTTGGCGGTGCTGCCCGGTTCGTACGCGTCCTGGAGCGCGGCGTTGCCCAGCTGGGCCTGCTTGGAGAGGCTGAGGTCGTTCGGGTTGAAGCCGGGCGCGGTGGCCATCGCGAGGACCTGGCCGGTCTTCACGTCCTGGACCACCACGTAGCCCTTCTCCGCCCCGGAGTTGGCGACCTGGTCGGTGATCGCCCGTTGGGCGGCCCACTGGATGTCACGGTTGACGGTCAGCCTGACGTCGCTGCCCGGCACCGCCGGGTCCCGCGAGCCCCCGGCGGTGGGCACCAGCCGCCCGCCCGCCTGGGCGTAGCTGCTGTGGCCGTCCTTGCCGGCCAGCTGCTGCTGGTACTGGAGTTCCAGGCCCCCGGCGCCGGCGCCCTCGCCGTTGACGAAGCCGACCAGGTTCGCGGCCAGCCCGTCCGCCGGGTAGATCCGCTTCTGGGTCTCCCGGTTGAACACGCCGGCCAGCGGGTTGGCGCACTCGTTGTCCACCCGGGTCCGCCCGCCCTGCTCGGCGGGCTTGCCGAGCAGCTTCTTCTGGGCCTGGCAGGCCCGCGAGCCGGCCTGCTTCTCCAGGCTCGCCTTGAGGTCGCTGATCTGGCTCTTGGCGGCCGGGGTCTGCTGGGGTGCGAGCCGCTTGTAGCGGGTCTTGGGGGTGTGCAGGTCGGCGGCGATCTTCTCCTTGGGCACGCCGAGGATCGGCGACAGCAGCGCGGCCGCCTGCTCGGGCGCGTCCGGGATGCCGGTCGCCTCCGGGGTGAACATCGCCGGGTCGGCGGTGATGTCGTACGCGTCGACGGTGGCGGCCAGCGCCACCCCGTCGGAGGACGTTATCGAGCCGCGCTCGGCGGTGATCGGGATGTTCAGGTAGCGGTTGGTGTTGGCGTCGGCGGCCAGCGCGTCCGCGTCGACCAGCTGGAGCTGGACCAGGCGGCCCGCGAAGACCGAGAACACCAGCGACATCACCACGGTGATCACCCGCAGCCGGCGCTTCGGCTCGGCCAGCCTGAGCGCCTTGGGGCGCTGCGGCGGCCGGGTCTTCGGGCGCGGCCGCACCGCCGCCTGGCTGCGGGCCGGCGGCCGGCCCTCGGGGCGGCGCTGCTGCGGCGCGCGCGGGGTGCGGGCGGCGGCGGTCTTGGCGGGCTGGACCTTCGCGGGCTGGGCCTTGGCCGACTGGCCGCGCACCGGCTGGGCCTTGGCCGGCTGCCCCTTCACGGGCTGTCCCTTGGCCGACTGGCCGCGGCCGGCGGCGGACTGGCCGCGCGGCGCGGCGCCCCTGGGGACCGGGCGGCGGCCGTTGCCGGAGCCGGACCCGGAGCCGCCGGAGGGCTGACGAGGCGTGCTCATACGACCGCCTCGCTACGTTCGGCGGGCGCTTCGCACACTGGGTACCCCTCGATGGTTCGCTCGTTCCACTCGCTCACCGGCCGGCACCCCCGGCGGGCTGCCCGGGCGCGGCCGGGTTGAGCTGGATCACCGAGTCGCCGGCCGAGGCCGCGGTCGTCGGCGTGGCCGGCACGGCCGGCGGGGCGGCCGGCGGGACCGCGGGCTGGGCGGCCGGGGACTGCCCCGCGCTCGGCTGGGCGGCGCTCGGCACCGGCTTGGTGGGCCACGGCTCGGCCGTCGAGCGCTTGACCGGCGGGCTGTCCTGCGCCGGGCCGGGCGTGCCGACCACCTTGCCCCCGTTGGGGACGTCCAGGAAGGCCATCCCGCCGGCCGGGACCATGCCCAGCTCGGCGGCGCGCCTGGCCAGCGCGTCCGGGGCCGAGTTCTGGTCGATCTGGTGCTGGAGGCTCTGCTGCTCGTCGGTCGCCACGGTGGTCTGCTTCTGGAGCCGGGACAGCTCGAAGGATCCCTCGTTGAGCGCGGTGTTCAGCGCCAGCAGCCCGAGCAGCCCCGCCGCCAGCAGCACCACCACGAGCACCGCGAACGGCGTGCGCCCCCGGACCGGGCGCCTGCCCGGCCGGACCGTGATCCGCGCCCTGCCCTGTCCGGGGAGACTCCCCCGCCCCGCCCGGACCCCACCGGCCACCGGCCCCACCGCTTTCCTCCGCCCTTCGGACCCCGCCGGGCCGGTTCGTCAGCCCCGCTTGCTTCGGTCCCTGATCCTCTCCGCCACCCGCAGCCGTACGGGCGCGGCGCGCCGGTTCTCCTCGATCTCCTCCTCGGTGGCCTGCTCGGCACCGCGGGTGATCAGTTTGAGCCAGGGCTGGTGCTCCTCCGGGATGAACGGCAGCCCCGGCGGGGCGGTGTTGGTCGCCCCGGCGGCGAAGTACTGCTTCACCAGGCGGTCCTCCAGCGACTGGTAGGACATCACGACCATCCGTCCGCCGATCGCCAGGGCGTCCAGCGCCCCGGGGATCGCCCGGTCCAGGACCTCCAGCTCGCCGTTGACCTCGATCCGCAGCGCCTGGAACGTCCGCTTGGCCGGGTTCCCGCCGGTGCGGCGGGTCGCCGCCGGAATGGCGTTGCGCACCAGATCGACCAGACGCGCGCTCGTGGTGAACGGTTCCTTCTCGCGCTCCCGCAGGATCACCGAGGCGATCTTCCCGGCGAACCGCTCCTCGCCGTAGAACTTGAGGATCCGGGCCAGCTCGCCGTGGCTGTAGGTGTTCAGCACCTCGGCCGCGCTGATCCCCCGGGTCTGGTCCATCCGCATGTCCAGCGGCGCGTCCTGCGCGTACGCGAAGCCGCGGTCCGCCTCGTCCAGCTGCATCGAGGAGACACCCAGGTCGAACAGCACGCCGTCGACCCGGTCGATGCCCAGGTCCTCCAGCACCTCGGGGATCTCGTCGTAGACCGCGTGCACCAGGGTGGCCCGGTCGCCGAACGGGGCCAGCCGCTCGCCGGAGAGCTTCAGCGCCTGCGGGTCTCGGTCCACCGCGACCAGCCGGACCTCGGGGAACTGGGTGAGCAGCGCCTCGCTGTGCCCGCCGAGGCCGAGCGTGGCGTCCACCACGACGGCGCCGGGGCGCGAGATCGCCGGGGCCAGTGCGTCCATGCACCGCTGCAGCATCACCGGAACGTGCTTGGGTCCCGGTTCGTTGGTGGTCATGCGCGGTGGCGCCCTTCCTCGGTGCGGAGCAGCCCGACGTCCGGGAGCTGCCACCATTCTCGCCCACCGGCCCCCGGCACGACGAAGCGGCCCGTGGTCCCCGCCCGCTCGGGGGGAAGGTCGCGACCGCCCGGCACCGGGGAAGGTGCGCCAGGAGGGCACGGAGCGGGTGGAGGCCACGGGCCGCTTCGACCGGGCCGCACCGGCCGGGAACGCCCGGTTGACGGGCTCCGGCGGGTGTGCTCGACTGCGCCGTAACTCTAGCGCGCGGGCCCTGCCAGTCAATGCTCCGCTCCGGCGCACCACCCGGGCGGCGGTACGGATCACCGCAGGTCGCGGCCGCCGGGGCGGCTCCACGGCAGCCGGACTCGGGGGCCCTCGCGATCCGCCGCGCGCCCCCTCTCCGCGACCGTGTGCGGCCCACCTCGGGACCAGCCCGGACAAACCCTCCCGTTGTGGCTATGCGCTCGATCACAGCGGTCGGTTCTGTAGCTCTCCACCCCACCGCGGGCACCCGATCCGCACTAACGTCGCCCGCATGACAGTGACTCCCGGCCGGCCCACGCCGAACGCCGCTGCCGATCCCGCCCGACCCACCATCATCGACCGCTTCGTCGCGGCCAACCGCGAGTACGCGGTGACCTTCCGGGACGGCGGCATGGACGCCCGCCCGGTGCAGAAGATCGCCGTGGTGGCCTGCATGGACGCCCGGCTCGACCTGTTCGCGGCACTCGGCCTCGAACTCGGCGACGCCCACGTCATCCGCAACGCCGGCGGCGTCGTCACCGACGACACCATCCGCTCCCTGACCATCAGCCAGCGCGCCCTCGGCACCCGCTCGATCGCGCTCATCCACCACACCGGCTGCGGCCTGCTCGGGCTCACCGAGGACTTCCGCCGCGAACTGGAACTGGAGGTCGGCCAGCGCCCGCAGTGGGCGGTGGAGGCCTTCGTCGACCTGGACGGCGACGTCCGCCAGTCCATGCAGCGCGTCCGCACCTCGCCCTTCCTGCCGCACACCGACGACGTCCGGGGCTTCGTCTTCGACGTCCACACCGGCCTGCTGCGCGAAGTCGGGTAGCACCGGCCGGGCATTCGGGGTCGGCCGAATGGTGACTTCTGGCCACCGCGCAGGGGAGAATGCGCCTGCCGGTCAGACCCCGAACCACCTGGGGCGGCCGGGCCGCAGGCCGCCTCCCGACGCCGGATCCTCCCTCGGAACCGTCCCCGGGACGGCCGCGTCAAGCATGGGGTGGGGTCCGGCCTCGGGACGGGGCGGGCACAGGGTGCCAGGGAGCGTAAACGGGTGACGAGTTACAACGATCAGGCGGGTCTCGGCGGTCCGGGGGGCGGGCAGCGGGCGAACGGGTACCAGCAGGTCGGTCTCCCCGAGCTCGCCGCGGTCGTGGACCGCGTCCGCGCCAACATCGAGAGCGTGATCGAGGGCAAGCCGGAGGCCGTCCGGATCGCCCTGACCGTCCTGCTCGCCGAGGGCCACCTCCTGCTGGAGGACGTGCCCGGCGTCGGCAAGACCATGCTGGCCAAGGCGCTCGCCCGCTCGGTCGACTGCACCGTGCGGCGCATCCAGTTCACGCCCGACCTGCTGCCCTCGGACGTCACCGGCACCAACATCTACGACCAGCAGCAGCACGACTTCGAGTTCCGCCCGGGCGCGATCTTCGCGCAGATCGTGGTCGGCGACGAGATCAACCGCGCCTCGCCCAAGACCCAGTCCGCGCTGCTGGAGTCCATGGAGGAGCGCCAGGTCACCATCGACGGCACCAGCTACGAACTGCCCTCGCCGTTCATGGTCGTGGCCACCCAGAACCCGGTCGAGATGGAGGGCACCTACGCCCTCCCGGAGGCCCAGCGCGACCGCTTCATGGCCCGGATCTCGATCGGCTACCCCAGCCCCGAGGCCGAACTGGCGATGCTGGACGTGCACGGCGGCGCCAGCCCGCTGGAGGACCTCCAGCCGGTCGCGCACGCCTCCGACATCCTCAAGCTGATCGACCTGGTCCGCACCGTGCACATCGCCGACCCGGTCCGCCGCTACGCCGTCGACCTGGTCGGCGCCACCCGCACCAGCCCCGAACTGCGCCTGGGCGCCTCGCCCCGCGCCACCCTCCACCTGGTCCGGGCCGCCCGCTCCGCCGCCGCGCTGGACGGGCGCGACTACGTCACCCCGGACGACATCCAGCGCCTCGCCGTCCCGGTCCTCGCGCACCGCCTGATGCCGACCGCCGAGACCCAGCTCAGCCGCCGCACCTCCGAGCAGATCGTGACCGAGCTGGTCGCCCGGCTGCCGCTGCCGCGCCCGCAGGGCGGCCCGGCCGTCCGGAGGGGCTGAGGTGACCCAGTCCGATCCGGCGTCGGGGCTGCGGGCCGGGTTCCGCGGCCTCACCACCCGGGGCCGGTCCTTCCTCGCGGCCGGGGTCACCGCGGTGGTCTGCTCCTACCTGCTCGACCAGGACGCCCTGCTGCGCGTCGGCGTGCTGCTCGCCGCACTGCCGCTGGCGGCCGTGGCGGTGGTCGCCAACACCCGCTACCGGGTGGCCAGCGGCCGCCGGCTCAGCCCGCGCCGGGCCGTCGCCGGCCAGGAGGCCCGGGTCCACCTGCGGCTCGACAACGTCTCGCGGGTGCCCACCGGGGTGCTCCTGCTGGAGGACAAGGTCCCGTACGTGCTCGGGCCGCGCCCGCGCTTCGTGCTGGACCGGGTCGAGCCGCGCGGCCACCGCGAGGTCTCCTACCGGGTCCGCTCCGACCTGCGCGGCCGCTACCCGCTCGGCCCACTCCAGCTGCGGCTGGCCGACCCGTTCGGGATGTGCGAGGTCACCCGCGCCTTCACCGCCTCCGACGTCCTCACCGTCGTCCCGCAGATCCAGGCCCTGCCGCACGTCCGGCTCAGCGGCGAGTGGCTCGGCCAGGGCGAGAGCCACAGCCGCACCCTGGCGCTGGCCGGCGACGACGACGTGATCCTGCGCGAGTACCGGCCCGGCGACGACCTGCGCCGGGTGCACTGGCGCTCCACCGCCAAGTACGGCGAGCTGATGGTGCGCCGCGAGGAGCAGCCGCAGCGGGCCCGGGCCACCGTCCTGCTGGACACCCGCGAGATCGGCCACCGGGGCAGCGGCCCCGCCTCCTCCTTCGAGTGGGCGGTCGGCTGCGCCGCCTCGGTCACCGCGCACCTGCTGGAGCGCGGCTACCAGACCCGGCTGCTCACCGACACCGGCCTCGCCGTGCCCGGGCCCGGCGCCGGCGGCCGCAACAGCACCGCCGAGACCTCCGGGCTGGTCCTGGACGCCCTCGCGGTCGTCGACCTGTCCGACGGCGGCACGCTCTCCCGCGCCGAGGAGCCCCTGCGCGCGGCCGGCGAGGGCCTGCTGGTCGCCGTGCTCGGCGAGCTGGACGACACCCAGACCGCGCGGATGGGCCGGCTGCGCAACCGGACCGGCGGGGCGATCGCCTTCCTGCTGGACAGCGGCACCTGGGCCGGGCTGCGGATGCTCGCCCCGGACACCGGCGGCGAGGAGTTCCGGGCCCGGGTCCGGCAACTGCGCGAAGCCGGCTGGACGGTGATCCCGGTGCGCGCCGGCGACTCCGTACCGGACCTGTGGCGGGCCGCCGAAGGCGCCAAGACGACCGCCCCCAACCGAGAAGAGGCCGGCGCGTGACCACCCGGGCCAAACTGACCGTCTACTCGGCGCTGGCCACCGCCCTCGCCTCGCTCTGCATGATGCCGCTGCTGACCACGCGCAGCTGGCTGACCCACGCCCTCCTGGTGATCGTCGTCATCGGCGCGGTCGGCGCGGGCCTGCGCCGCCTCCCGCTGTACCGCTGGACGGTGCCGCTCGGGCAGCTGCTGGTGCTGTTCCTGCTGATGCTGCTCGGCTTCGCCGGGGCCGGCGGGTTCCTGCCCGGGCCGTCCACGATGCGGGTCCTGGACCACGTCTTCGCCTCCGGTCTGGACGACATAGCGCAGTACGCGATCCCGGCGCCGCCCACCCCCGGCCTGCGCCTGATCCTGGTCTCCGCAGTCGGCCTGGTCGCCATCGTGGTGGACACCATCGCGGTGACCTACCGGCACTCGGCGCTGGCCGGGCTGCCGCTGCTCGCGCTCTACTCGGTCGGCAACGGCCTGGCCGGGGAGCACAGCAGCTGGTTCTGGTTCGCCACCGCCGCGGCCGGCTACCTGCTGCTGCTCTTCGCCGAGGGCCAGGACCGGGTCTCCCGCTGGGGCCGGGTCTTCCGCGGCACCAACCGCGGCAGCACGGGCTCCGCCGAGGTCAGCCCCGGCGGCCGGCAGGTCGGCGTCCTGGCCCTGGCCGTGGCGATGCTGCTGCCGGTCGTCCTGCCGCACTGGGACCTCGGGCTGGTGCACTCCGGCTCCGGCGGGAAGGGCGGAACGGGCGCCGGGAGCCTGACGACCAGCCTCGACCCGCTGGTCAGCCTGGAAGCCGCGATCACCAAGCCGACCGACGCCGAACTGCTCAGCTACACGCTGGACGGCGACCTCGCCGACCAGACCTACCTGCGGACCGGCTCGCTCGACCAGTTCGACGGCGCCAACTGGAAGCTCGGCAGCACCGTGGTCAGCGACCTGCCGGCCGCGCTGCCTCCCCCGGAGGGCCTGCGCAACACCAACGTCCCCCGGATCGAGGGCGACTTCCGGATCAGCGACCAGCTGGAGAAGAGCTGGCTGCCGATGCCCTACCCGGCCGCCTCCGTCCAGGTCCCCAACCGCGGCGACTGGAAGCTCGACCCGCTGACCCGCACGGTCATGCCGACCGGCGACAAGGCGATCCGCGGCCTGCGCTACCACGTCAGCGCCCTGGACCTGCGGCCCACCGCCAACGAGCTGCGCCTGGCGTCCGCCGCGCCGCAGGACATCCGGGAGCGCTACACCGCCGTCCCGCCCGACCTGCCGGGCGAGGTCGCCGAACAGGCCAAGGCGGTCACCGGCAACGCGAAGAACGACTACGACCGGGCGATGGCCCTGGTGAACTGGTTCACCGGGCCGGACTTCAAGTACGACACCTCGGTCAACGCCGGCACCGGCAACAACGCGATAGCGGTCTTCCTGCGCGACCGCCGGGGCTTCTGCGTGCACTTCGCCTCCACCATGGCGGCGATGGCCCGGACGCTGAAGATCCCGGCCCGGGTCGCCGTCGGCTTCACCCCCGGCGACAACAAGGGCGGGAACGTCTACTCGGTGAACGGCCGGATGTACCACGCCTGGCCCGAGCTGTACTTCGCGGGCTACGGCTGGATGCGCTTCGAGCCGACCCCGAGCCGGGGCCTGCCGACCCGCTACACCGAGGCCTCCGGCGCCGCGACCAGCGCGCCGACCCAGCACGCGACCACCGCCCCGCAGACCGCGTCGGCCGCCCCGGCGCCGTCCGCGAGCTCGGACTGTGCCGCCAAGCAGCGCCAGCTGGGCGACTGCGGTCCCCAGGGCAAGACCGCCGCGCACGCCGCCGAGGAGTCCTGGCTGCTGTCCGGGCAGGTGCTCGGCACCCTCGCCGCCGTGATCGCGGTGATCGTGCTGCTGCTCGTCCCGATGCTCTGGCGCACGGCCCTGCGCCGCCGCCGGCTCGGCGGCGGACGGCGCCGGCCCGACGGGAGCGGTCCCGAGCTGACGGACGCCCAGGTGCTGGCCGCCTGGGACGAGCTGGTCGACTCCGCCTGGGACCTCGGAATTCCCCCGGACGAGTCACGCACTCCGCGCTCGGCCGCGCGACGGATCACCGAGAAGGCGGACCTGGACGCGGACGCGGCGGCAGCCGCCGGCCGGCTGGCACTGGCCACCGAGCGGGTGCTGTACGCGCCTCCCGGGCAGCTCTCCTCGGCCCCGCTGGCCGCCGACGTCCACGCCGCCCGACGCGGCCTGCGGGCGCACGCCGGCCGGGCCGGGCGCACCAGGGCGCTGCTGCTGCCGCCGTCCTCGGCGCAGCTGTGGTGGTGGATCTCCGACGCCGTACGGGCGGCCCGGACGGCCGTCCGCACCCGGGTGGCCCGGGTGGTCGAGGCGGTCTCCGCCCCGGTGCGGCGGGTCCTCACCCGGCGGCCCAAGCCGGACACCCCGGAGTCCTGACCTCCGGGGTGTCCCGGCCCACGGGCCCGGACACGGCGGACGCCGGGGGCGGGCAGTCGACTCGACTG
>NZ_JBHTRF010000077.1:0-42625 GCF_042796115.1 Kitasatospora sp. NPDC056446
AGCTACCTCGCCGGCCTCCACCTTCGCGGCGCGATGATCTGGATCAAGGACCTCACCAGCACCGTCCATTGATCACAACCAAATACGCGCCCTAGTGCCGCATCAGGCAACGTTCGCCCCGTCGTGAAGTGCCGCCCGGTTGCTGTGCCTGGCGGCACCGGACCGTCAGAATGATCAGGTGGCTGAACGCGTGCAGGTCCGTGAGATCGATGACGACGAGGGCAGACGGCTGCTGCGGATCGTCCGCCGGGGCACCGGGTCGGTGGTGACCTGGCGGCGGGCCCAGATGGTGCTGCTGTCCGCCCAGCGCATGCCGGTCGCGAAGATCGCCGAGGTGACGTTCACCAGCCCGGACCGGGTCCGGGACGTGATCCACAACTTCAACGCCGACGGCTTCGACTCGCTCTACCCGAAGTACAAGGGCGGGCGCCCGAGGACGTTCACGTTGCCAGAGCGCCGTGAGATCAAGAAGATCGCCAAGTCCAAGCCGGCCGAGCACGGCCTGCCCTTCTCGACCTGGAGCCTGGCCAAGCTGGCCGACTTCCTGGTCGCCGAGGGGGTGGTCGACGACATCAGCCACGAGGGCCTTCGGGTCCTGCTCCGAGAGGAGGGCGTCTCCTTTCAACGCGTGAAGACCTGGAAGACCTCCCGCGACCCCGACTACGCGGCCAAGAAGGCCCGGGTCGAGCACCTCTACGCGATCGCCGACGGCGAAGTCATACCCGAGGAAGGCGAGCCCGAAGTCGTCTTCTGCATGGACGAGTTCGGGCCGCTCAACCTCCAGCCACACCCCGGCCGGCAGTGGGCCGAACGCGGGGGCCGACACAAGGACCCCGAGCGCGGTCCCCGCCCGCGCAGGCGGGCGACCTACACCCGCCCGCACGGGGTCCGGCATCTGTTCGCCGCCTATGACCTCGCCAAGGACCAGCTCTACGGCCACATCAAGAAGACCAAGAACCGCTCGAAGTTCCTGGAGTTCTGCCGCTACCTGCGCTCACTGCACCCCGTGGACGTGCGCATCGCGATCGTGGTCGACAACTACTCGCCGCACCTGACCACGAAGCGATGTCAACGGGTCGGTACATGGGCGACGGCGAACAACGTGGAGATCGCCTACACCCCGACCAACAGCTCGTGGCTCAACCGTATCGAGGCCCAGTTCACGGCCCTGCGCTACTTCGCTCTCGACGGCACCGACCATGCCAGCCACAAGGAGCAGGGCAGCATGATCCGCCGCTACATCATCTGGCGGAACAAGCACGCCACCGACGAACGCCTACGCGGCATCGTCACCAGGGCAAACGTTGCCTGATGCGGCACTAGCTGCGGCTCAGGACCCAGACGCCGTAGGCGTCGTTCGCGGGGTGCAGCTCGTAGCTGCCCGCCCGCAGGTCGACGCGCAGTCCGGCGGCGGCCAGGTCGGCCTCGAACTCCGCCGCCGGGTAGGTGCGGGCGTTCGGCGGCGGGTCCTGCAGGTGGAAGCCGACCAGGATCCGGCCGTTCTCGCCGAGCACGTCGCGCATCGCGGCCAGCGCCCTGCGTTCCGTGCCCTCGGCCAGGTAGACGAGGACGTTGCCCACGCAGACGACCAGGTCGAACGGGCCGTCGTGGGGGCCGAGGCCGAGGATGTCGCGTTCCTCGATCGACAGCCCGGGGTAGGTCTCCCGGGCCTGCCGGACGAGGGCCTCGTCCGGCTCGATCGCGACCACCTCGTGTCCTCGCCGCAGGAGCGCGGCGGCGACCCGGCCCATGCCGGCACCGGCGTCGAGCACCCGGGCGCCGCGCGGCAGGAGCGTGTCGGCGAGCCGGGCCTCACCGTCGACGTCCTTTCCGGCGGAGATGAGGTCGGCGAACCGCTTGCCGAAGTTCCCGCTCTGCCCCGCCTCCTGCCAGCGGGTCCGCCGCGTCGTCATCGGTACGAGCTTTCCGTGGGGCGGCGTGATCCTGTCCATGTCTCGCAATCCTACGGCGACACCGCCGCTGGTCAGCGCGTCGGAGCCGTCCGCCCGACGGCCCCGGCCTCCCTCCGAGAGGCGGGCCGGTGCCGCCGGCCGGGAGTTCGCCGTCCGGGCGTGCTCCCGGGGCCGGCCCGTGGCGCCACCCGCGCCACGGCGGCATGCGCGACCCCCGAAGCCCCGGGAGGCCGGCCGCTGCCCGACCAGGAGCGGGTGCTCCCGGCGCGTACCTCACGTCCCGCACGTCACGGCGTGCGTAGGCCGAGGGCCACGGCGGCCAGGACGGTGTTCGCCTGGTGGGCGGCCTGGTGCGCGACCGGGATCCACGCGGGCCGGAAGCGTTGCTCGTACCGGGCGGTCCAGTCCCGCAGCAGTGTGTCGAGCCGGTCGGCGACGGGTGCGGTGGGCCCGGCGGCCGGGCCGAGGGCGCGGCGCAGCAGGGCGGCGGTGCGGACCGGCAGGCGGTGGGTCCACAGGTCGATGCCGTCGAGGCGGGCGGGGGTCATGAGGCCGGGCCGCAGGAGTGGTTCGCCGCCGGTGCGGGGGTCCCACTGGTCGGCGAGACTGCGCAGGGCGGTCAGCGGGGTGCGTGCGGCGCGCAGCAGGGGCGTGTCGGTGAGGTGGGGCCCGGCGGTGTCGAGGAGTTCGGTGATCCGGCGGCCGTGGCGGCGGAGCCGGTCGGCGCGGGTGGTCAGGTGGGTGCGGGCGTCGGGGGTCGGGCGGGTCGGGTCGTCGTGGGCGGCCCAGACGGGGACTTCGACGATGAGGGTGTCGCCGCCGTGGCGTTGCGGGGCGAACCAGGACGTGGCCCGGACGCCCGCCCCGGTGGCGGCCTGCTCGCCCTCCGGGTTCCCGGGCACCGGCAGCATGCCGGTGGTGCTCTCCTGCCGGTCGATGTCGCCGGCGTCCATGACGAACACGCCCGGGCCGGGCTCCCGCAGCCAGAACGTGTCGAAGGAGCCGGAGTCGACCGGGATGCCGAGGGCGGCGGCGGACTGGGAGAAGGGTTCGGCGAGGCCGGGCAGGTCGCGGGTGGCCTGGACGAAGGTGCCGCCGACGTCGGTGGAGTGGAGGGAGAACTGCAGGCGGGGGCGGAGTTCGTCGATCAGGTCGAGAAGGATGCGGCTCTCGGGCAGGGCGGCGCCGAGGGCCGGGGCCCATTCCGGCTGTTCCTCGGCGGCCGGGCGGAAGAACGTCGCGAAGTACGCGGGCAGGGTGCGGGCGTGGCGGGCGGCTTCGGCCAGGTGTGTGCCGTCGGGGTCGAGGCAGAGCAGGAGGTGCCAGCTGACGGTGGCGTGCAGGGCGGGCCGGGCCAGGACGCGGTGGGCCAGTTCGAGGACGCTCGCGCGGGCGGAGAACTCGTCGGCGTGGGCGCCGGAGACGACCAGCACGTGGTCGTCGGCGCGGCCGATGGTCAGGAGCAGCAGGGGGCGCCCGGCGCGGGAGGTTCCGAGGGTGCGTACGGCGCACAGGCCGGGGTGCCGGGCGGCCAACCGGTGGGCGGCGTCGGCGAGTTCGTCCAGCGCGGGGTAGCGGTCGGCGAGCACGGCCCTGCCCGCGGTGGTCGAAGCGTCGGTGAACGTGGTGACCATGGAGCCCTCCCCGGTGCCGTGCCCGTCCCGGCCTGCCGGGCGGTCCCTCCTGGGGCCGCCGAGAGCCATCATGGCCTCCGATGGACGGTGCCGGGCCCCTTCGAGGATGTGCTCGGCCGGCGCGGCCACTGTGCCTACGCGCCGCCGGAAACCGCCGGAAACCGCCGGAAACCACCGGAAACCACCGGAAATAAATTTCGGAGCCGCCTGGGAAAAGATATCGACGGCATCGGAAAAAGAAGAGGTGGAGACAGGAATCGAACCCGTCTAAACGGCCCTGCAAGCCGTTGCCTCGCCACTCGGCCACTCCACCGGGACAACGGTGCAAACATTACACGAGCATGAACAGGGAATCCATGAAGCCGGTCGTTCTTCACTCCAGGAGGCTCTTAATGCGTCTAGTGATATTTCTCCCGACATGGCGCCGACAGGGTCCGGCGGGCCAGCGTGGAAAAGTCGTGGTGCGCTAGCCTGTGCCGATATCTCCGACCCGATGGGATTTCACTGATGGCCGTCGAGGAATCATGGTCCACCCGTACCACGGAGCCGCGCTGCGGGACCGCCGCGAACCTGTGCCAGTACAAGAGCCTGCCCCTGCGCGACATCCCCCCGCTCGGTGTCGTGCGCCGCGCCCGGATCGCCCGGGAAGGCCTGCGTGAGCGCCGTGCCGAGGTCCCGGCGCCCGGCCGCCCCTCCCGCTTCGCCGAGGGCGACTGGGTCCGGGTGAAGGACGAGGCCACGGTGCGGGCCACTCTCGACGCCAAGGACCGCCACCGCGGCCTGTGGTTCACCCACAGCCAGTGGTCGTTCTGCGGCGGCGTCTACCGGGTCGAGCGCATCGTGCGCCGCATGGTCGACGACCACTACCGCATGCGCCGCCTGTCGGGCACCGTCGCCCTGGCCGGCGCCACCTGCCACGGCGCCGACGGGACGCAGGGCTGCGGAATGGACTGCGCACTGCTGTTCCGCGACGAATGGCTGGAGCCCGCCACCGCGCCGACCCCCGCCGCCCGGCCCGCCGCCCTACAGGCGACCGTGCGCAGCCTCGCGGAGATCCAGGCGACCCTCGGCCCCGACGGGCGACTGGACGGCGTCCCCTTCCAGCCGGGCATGGAGCACCACGCGGGCACCCGCCACGGCGCCGCCGAACTGCACCACCGCTCCCTCGCCTGGTGGCAGCACCCCACCAGGGGGCGCTGGTTCATCCTCGACGGCCTGCGCTGCGGCGGTGAGCCGCTCGCCACCGGCTGCGACCGCCGCTGCGCCCTGCTCTGGCACGAGTCCTGGCTGCACCTGGAACCCGCCACTGCCCACTGAACAGGCGAGCACTCCCTTGACCGGCCGGGCACGGCGAGCGCCCGGCCGGTTCTCGTCTGCTGTCAGCGCCGCCAGCGGTCGCGCACCAGCTTCGCGGTCAGGTGCAGCGGCCCGTCCCGGTCGCCGACGTAGCAGCGGGGGATCGCGTACACCCCGCTGTGGGCCCCGGGGCTGACCGCGCACCCGTACCCGTAGCCGGCCAGTGCCACCGCCTCCACGGCGGCGGTGTCGAGGGAGCCGTAGGGGTAGCAGAACCCTTCGACGGCCCGGCCGGTGAGGTCCTCCAGCACGTGGCGGCTGTCGGCGACCTGGGCCGCCAGGTCCCGAGCGCCGAGGCCGGCCAGCCGCTGGTGCGTCAGCCCGTGCGAGCCGATCTCCAGCCCGGTGGCAGCGGCTTCGCGGACGTGGTGCGCCGTCATGAGCGGCTTGCGCGGGCCCTGCCGGTCCCAGTCGTTGTAGCCGCCCAGCCGGTCGGCCACCACGTAGACCGTCGCCGTGAAGCCGTGCTCCGCGAGTGCGGGCATGGCCTCCTCCACGAAGTCGCGGTACCCGTCGTCGAAGCTCAGCCCCACCATGCCCGCGGCGGTGCCGTCCCGGTGGGCGCGCATCAGGGCGCCCACCGACACCCCGCGCAGCCCGCAGGCGGACAGCCAGCGCAGCTGGCGGCGGAACCGCGCGGGGTCGACGGTGATCAGATAGGGGTCCTCATTCGTCGACGCCACCGAGTGGTACATCAGCGTCCAGGGGAGGCGCCCCGCACCTGTGCCGGGCGTCTTCTCCGGGCTTCTGCGTGGTTGGATGATTCGCACGTTCTGCTCCCGCTGTCCGGTGGCACCGCCTGTGCAGGTGGCCCTCAGGGAAATTGCATTCTGGCAGCGTCGTACCCGGCTTCCATTCGCGCCAGGCGAATCCGCACCATTTCACCCGGATGCCCGTGCGGAAGTCGGCCGGCGAAGGCCTGGCCGGGAATGAGGAAAATCGGTGGAGCACCGGATGCGTGTGCGACTGTATCCATGCGAACCAAGCATTCGACCCCCGGTCGCGGCCCGCGGGCAGTTCGCCGGTGATCCGTCGGCGCCCATCCGTCAGTGATCCATCAGGGAGCTGTCAGGAAGGTGTCAGGAACCGGGGGCGCGGCGTCCGGGCGGACCTAGCATCCGAGCATCGTCTCCGCCCCGCGGACGACTCCACCACTCCCAGTCATCGAGGTACTTCGGCATGCGCGCACTCTCCCGCAGGTCCCATACGCTCGCCCAACGGGCCGTCGCCGGCGCCCTGTTGTCGGGCCTGACCGTCGCGGGCCTGATGGTCTCGCCGCAGCATGCCGCCGCGGCCGACTGCGACGGCCAGAGCAGCGTGGGCGGCGGCAACTGCACCACGGCCCTGATCAACTCCATCGGTGCCATGATCGGCGGCTTCCGCAGCGCGGCCCTCCAGGCGCAGGCCGACAACGCCGCGTTCACCCAGGGGATGGCCGGTCAACTGAGCGCCTTGGCCCCCGGCTACAACGTCATGGTGTTCAAGTACGACGGAACCGACCTCTACGACACCGTCTGGTTCCGCAACGTCTACGAGGCGAACATGAACGGGGTGCTGGTCGACACCACCGTCAAGCTGCAGCACCACGACTCGCAGGGCGGCCCGGCCGGCTACGACGACTTCCGCATCTGGGTCTTCGCGGGTGACTCGACCTTCACCAACAAGGGCGACGGCGGGTACGGGAACTGGGCCTTCGTCGGCTCCGACTCCGACCGGACGGTGAGCACCACCAGGTCCTGCGTGCTGATCCGCTGCGTCGACAGCAAGCGGATCATCCACTTCCCCGCCCGCGACATCACGGTCCCCGGCGTCCCCAAGGGCGGCGGCACCCCGATCACCGACACCCCGGGCACCCCCGGCATCCCCATGCACGGCGGCGATGACGGCGACGACGGTGACGACGACGGCAGTGACGACGGCGGAGACGGCGGCGACACCGGCGCCACCCCGGCCGTCCCCGCACACCAGGGCGGCGGCAAGGGCGGTGGCGGCAAGGGCGGCGGCGGTGCCGGCATCGCCGGGCTGCGGCACCCCACCGTGAAGAACGGCCGGGGCCCGGTGGTCACGGGCTCCTCGCTCCTGGCCGGCGCCAGCGGCGCCAAGAACTCCGCCTGGCAGTTCAGCCCGGCGGGCAACGGCCGGTACAAGATCACCAGCGCCGCCTCCGGCCTCGCGCTGACCGAGAACACCAAGACCTTCCTCGCCGAGGCCAAGCCGTGGACCGGCGCCGACGCGCAGAAGTGGCAGCTCGTCGACGCCGGCGGCGGCCGGTACCAGATCCGGATCACCGACCAGGACTGCCTGACCTACGACGAGGACGCCAAGGCGCTCGGCGTCTGGACCTGTGACAACGCCTGGAACCAGCAGTGGAGGCTCCAGTAGCGGTCACCCCCGCACACCGCGCCCCGGCCCGGCACCCGCCCGGGCCGGGGTGCGACCGTCGTGGACGACAACCGGGCCGCCGACCGACCGGGGGCAGTCGGGTGGGCGGCGGCTGGGATGGGCCAGGAAGGTGAACAGGTCGTCGGTGCGGCGCGCCCGTCGGGTGACGCGGCCCGGGAGCCGATTCGCTGGCCGCTGACACCAGTGACGGGCCGGGCCCCTGTCCGGCGATCACCGTGACCAGCCGCTGAAGGCAGGGCGTCGTGGCGCGCGGGCGGGGTTCCGGGCCTGACAGCCCGGTCCCCGGGGCAGCCGACGGCAGCTCGGGGACCTTCATGAAGGCAGGTACCCGAATGACCGTTCCCCAGACCGCACCAGGCGTCCGCCGTACGGCGCGCGGCCGGCTCGCCAAGGCCGCCCTGGCGCTCTCGCTCGCCCTGGCGACCCTGCCCGGCGCCACGGCCGTGGCCTGGAGCGCCCCCGCGCACGCCGCCCTCGCCCCGGCCGCGGTCCTCCAGCCGCCGCTGCCCGTGGACGCCTTCCCCGAGCAGGTCGCCCGGGCCTGCGCGATCTGGGGGGACCTGGGCTGGCCCACCAACGCACAGCCGGTCGACTACCGCATCCCGGACGGCGATTACATCCGCGGCTCCAACCCGTACGGCAACCGCAGCGGTGACCTGCCGCACGGCGGCGCCTACCACGAGTACGACGTCAACCCGCGTCCCACGCCGACCACCCACCGCGACGCCGAGCGGTTGGTCCGGGACGAGAACACCGCCCAGGTCTGGTACTCCGGCGACCACTACGCCAACTTCCGTGAGATCGACGGCGGCTGCTGACCCCACCCCGCCCCCGGCCCGGTAGCCCGGGCCCGGGGGCCCGCTGTGGTTCCGCGCCGCGCGCCGGAGCAGCCGTACGAGAAAGGGATCGTTCTATGACGCCGGTATGCGGGTCCGCGGAGCTGGCGCGGCGGATGCGGGCGGTGAACCGGCCGCTGGTCGTCACCGGGGCCCTGATGGTCCTGGTGCTCGCCGTCGCGCTCCTCGCCCTGGCAGTGGCCGCCGGGACGGCCGCGCTGCCGGTCCTGCGCCGCGCCCGCGCTACGGGCGGCTGATCCGGTCGATCCAGGAGGCGAAGTCCGGGGACTCGACCTCGAAGCCCTCCGGACCGAGGTCGCCGAGGTCCGAGGAGAACACGGCGGACCGTGGATCGCCGGCGCGCAGGAGGAACCCGCGGCCGCCGCTGTCGTCGCCGACGAGGACGAAGCCCGGTGCGTACAGGGCGACTTCGTAGGTGGCGTTGCGCTCGCCGAGGCACCCGGCCGGGTACACGGCGGTGCCGGAGTCGGTGAGCAGGCCGTCGCGCACGGCCCACAGGGCGAGCAGGGGAGCCGGCAGCGGCAGGGGGACCTCGGCGCGGGCCCGCGCCACGTCGGCCGGGGCCGCCGGCGCCGGTTCGGGACCGGACTCCGTCATGACTGCGCTCCTCCGGCCGTCGGGCTCGGGGCGCGGCTACCCCGGCCCGTGGCGCCTGACCCTGCCACCGCGGCCGGGGCCGGGGCAAGCCGGGCGGGGGCGCGGCGGCGTCGCCCGTCGCCCGCGATCTCTGCCGGGGCCCCGTACGCCCTCGCCCGTGCCCGGCTCGCCCCGGGCGCCGCTCATCGCGCACCCCGAACCGGCGCGCAGCCCCCGCCGCCCTCGGGGCACCGGACACCGTGACCCACCGACCTCCACCACCTTCCCGACCCGGCTGTCCGGCTGCCCGGCAGTCCCCGCAGGGCAGTCGGCGAAATACCGGGACAGCGGGACACCGGCCCCGCCGGCCGCCCGCCACCACCGGTCACGGTCCCGCCAGCACCACGGGCAGCCGCAGCGCCACCGCGTCCGCGAGGCGTTCGAACTCGGCCCGCAGGAAGGGGGCGGCAAGCCGCGCCGGGCCGTTGAACCGCAGCCGCGCGCGGTAGACCAGGACGGTGCGACCGTCCGACGCCCGGACCGTGATGTCGTCCGTGGCCCTGACGCTGCGGCCGCGTCCGACGAACACCAACCGGTCGGGCCCGTACCGCTCCAGGCGGTAGGAGAGTTCGGCGCGCCGCCCCCTGAAGCGCGAGACGTTGAGCCAGCACGCCCCTTCCGCCACCGGGCCGTCGTCCAGGCGCGCGCAGCTCTCGGTGCCCGGATCCCACTGCGTCGTGTTCCCGAAGTCCGCCAGGTAGCGCAGGACCTCCCCGGCCGGCCGGTCGACGAGCACGGTGCGCTCCACGCTGACCATCGGCTCTCCCTTCCGCGTGGCCCGCCGTGTCCGCGGGCCGACACCTCTTCTTCGTCGCGGACGCGTCCTCGGATGGCAGCCCGCGGCGGGTTCTTCCGTGCCGGTTCCAATCCGCTTCCCCGCCCGTCTCCGAACAGGTCGGGAACGGACCGCGGACCAGGCCGGGGCCGTCCCGGGAAAGGCGGAGCGCGATGAGCCGGAGCACCGTGACCGAGGTCGTCGTGGCCGGGGCGGGCCTGGCAGGCCTCGCCTGCGCGCTGGACCTGACGGCGGCCGGCCGGGACGTCCTGGTCGTGGAGGCCGCCGCCGACGTGGGCGGACGGATGCGCACCGACCTGGTCCGGGGGTTCCGCCTCGACCGAGGCTTCCAGGTGTTCAACACCTCCTACCCGCAGGTCAGGCGCCGCCTGGAGCTGGGCACGCTGGGGCTGCGCCCGTTCACCCCCGGGTTCCTGCTCGCCGACGGGCACGGCTTCCGCCGCATGGTCGATCCGACCCGGCGCCCGGGCCAGGGCCGTGACCTCCTGCCCGGCAGGCTGCTGCCGCTGCGCGACCTGGCCGCGCTGGGGCTGCTGGCGGCGGGTGACGCGGCGCTGCCCGCCGCCGTGCTCAAGCGGCTGCCGGAGACCGGCACCGGCCGGGCGCTGCGGCGGGCCGGGGTGTCGCGGCGCACCGTCGACGAGGTGCTCGGCCCGTTCCTGGCCGGGGTGTTCCTGGAGGACCGGCTGGAGACCTCCAGCCGGTTGTTCCACCTGGTGTGGCGCAGCATGCTGCGCGGGACCCTCTGCCTGCCGCAGGACGGCATCGGAGCCGTCCCGCGACAGCTGGCGGCCCGGCTGCCGCAGGGCCGGCTGGTGTGCGGCGCGCCGGTGGAGCGGGTGACGGCGGACGGGGTGGCACTCGCCGACGGCTCGGCCGTGCGGGCCCGCGCGGTCGTGGTGGCGACCGGGATGGCGCAGGCCGCCCGCCTGCTGCCGGGGCTGGAGGTACCGGCGGCGCGGGCGGTGACGACGTTCTACCACGCGGCGCCGGTCAGCCCGTTGCGCGAGCCGACGCTCGTCGTGGACGCGGCCCGGCAGGTGCTGAACACGGTGGTCCTGTCCGAGGTCGTCCCCGGCTGCTCCCCGGACGGGCGGGCGCTGGTGTCGACCTCGGTCCTGGGGACGGACGCGGACGAGCGGGCGGCCCGGACGCGGGCCGGCGTGTTGTACGGGGCGGACACCTCTGCCTGGGAGCCGCTGGCCGAGTACCGCATCGCCGAGGCGCTGCCGGCCGGGCCGCCGCCGCTCCCGCTCAGCCGGACCACGCGTTTCGCGCCGGGCCGTCACGTGTGCGGGGACCACCGCGCCACGGCCTCGGCGCAGGGGGCGCTGGCCTCCGGCGCGCGGGCCGCCCGGGAGGTCCTGGCCGATCTGGCCGATCCGGGCCGGTGACCCCGGGCCCGCGCGGGCGGTGCGGTGCATCCTGATGCGTTCCGATGCGTCCCGGCAAAACGCTGCACAAACGCTTCGACTGTGCTGTCCGGACCGAATCGCTGCACCGTGGCGATGTGACCTCCCGTACGCGACTCCGTGTCGACGCACCCCCCGCCGCCGCCGGCAGGCCCGGGCCGGCGGCCGGGGACCTGCGCCGTCTCCTGGCGCTCTCGGCACGCGGCGACGAAGCGGCGTTCGAACGGCTCTACCGTGCGGTCTCCGGGCCGGTGTACGGGGTCGCGCTGCGCACGGTGTGCAGTCCCGTGCACGCGGAGGAGGTCGCCCAGGAGGTCCTGCTGGAGGTGTGGCGCACCGCCGCGGCCTACCGGCCCGAGCGCGGGTCGGTGATGACGTGGGTGCTGACCATCGCGCACCACCGGGCCGTGGACCGTGTCCGCTCCGCCCGGGCCGCCACCGAACGCGACCGGCGCACCGCGCTCGGGGAACCGGTCGAGGGCGATCCACCGGACGAGCAGGCGGTCCGTTCGCTGGACCGCCGGCGGGTCAGGGCCGCGCTCGCGGGCCTGAGCAGGGCGCAGCGCGAGGCCGTCGTGCTGGCCTACTACGGCGGGTACTCGCAACGGGAGATCGGGCACCTGCTGGACGTGCCCCTGGGCACGGTCAAGACCCGGATCCGTGACGGCCTGGCCCGGCTGAGGACGGCCCTCGCGCTCGTCCCCGACCAGCCGCGTACCACGGAGGGACAGGTCGGGTCGCGCACGGGGTCCGGCCACGGGGCGGGAGCGGGACGATGACGGAAGCCGGGCGGGTGCCCGGGCCGTGCCCGGAACACCCCCGACCGTGGGAGGCTGGTGATCGCCGCCGGGGTGGCGTGCCGCGTGGGCTTCACCGCAGGGAGGACCGCAGGATGGTGACGTCGCCGGTCGGGCACGACACCGGGCACGACGCTGGGCACGACACCGGGCACGACACTGGGCACGATGCCGGACCGGGCACCGAACCGAGCGGCGGCGGCGGCTGGCCCGGGGCCCGGGGCGCCCCGGAGGACGTGGGCCTGCCGACCGGGGGTGTGGCCCGACGCCTGGGCGTGTCACCCACCACGGTCCGCTCGTGGGAACGCCGCTACGGCATCGGCCCGGCCGAGCGTGAGGCCGGACACCACCGCCGCTGGAGCCCGCAGGACATCGCCGTCCTGGAGGCCATGTGCCGTCTGACGGCCCGTGGGGTACCGCCGGGTGAGGCCGCCCGTGCCGTGCTGGCCGAGCGCGGCGCGGCGGACCGTGGCAGCGGCCCCGCCGGTGGCGTCCCCGCCGGGCGGGGCCCGGGTGGGAGCCGTGCCTTGCGGGTCGGCGCGGTGAGCCCCGAATGCCGGGGCCTGGCCAGGGCAGCGGTCCGGCTCGATGCCCCGGAGGTCGCCAGGATCCTCAGCGGAGCGGTCCGGACGCTCGGGGTGATCGACGCCTGGACGGAGGTCATGATGCCCGCCCTGCGCGCCGCGGGCCGCACATGGGCGGCGGACGGTGAGCAGTACGTCGAGGTCGAGCACCTGCTGTCCTGGCACGTCTCCACCGTCCTGCGGTGCGTGGCGGTGGAGGCCGTCACGGCCCGGCCGGTGCCGCCCGTCCTGCTGGCGGCGACGCCCGCCGAACTGCACACCCTCCCGCTCGAAGCCACGGCCGCGGCGTTGACCGAGCGCGCCCTGCCGTTCCGGATGCTGGGCGCGGCCGTCCCGCCCCGGGCGCTGCTCGACGCCGTCCACCGCCTCGGCCCGGGCGCCGTGATGATCTGGTCACAGGACCAGCGCACCGCGGACAGCGGGCTGGTGCGTCAGGTCGTCGGCAGCACCTGGGGTCCGCGCGGCTCCCGCGGCCGGGCGACGGTGGTGGCCGCCGGACCGGGCTGGGCCCGCAACCGGCCCTCGGCGGGTACGGCCGGTCCCCGCACCCTCGCTGACGCCGTCGATCTCCTCGAACAGGCGGTCACGGGCTGAGGCCCGTGCCCGGCCGCCACCGGATCCGGCTCATCCGTACGGGGCAGGTGCTCGGCGTGCTCGCGGTGCCGGGGTGGTTCGTTTGCGCATGATGCGAGGGTCCGCCGCAGATCCGGAACTCCCAGGATGGTGTCGCATGCTCCTCCGTTCCCCTCTCCGTTCGCCACGGCTCCTGCTGACCGCCGTCACCGTGCTCGGCGTCGCCCTGTCGCCGCTCACGGCGGCCGCGGCCTCCGACGCCGCCCCGGCCTCCGACTCGCATCTGAGACTGGCGGTGGGGCAGCCGCAGCCCGCTCCGGCGGGCGGTGACACCAGCGTCGCCGGCTTCGTCGTCAACGACGGGCCCGAGGCCACCGCCAACCCGTTCACCGTGACCTTCGAGTTCCCCCGCGAGAGCTTCGCCGTGCCGCCGTTCTACCCGAGCAGTTGCCGGCCCGGGATGGGTGGCCACAGCGTGAGCTGCGACTTCCCGGCCGGCCTGAAGCCCGGCGGGACGGTCACCGCCGTGGTCCCGGTCCGGATCAGGGACGGGAACCCGCCCGGCACCGTCATGACCGGCGAAGTGACGGTGACCAGCCCGGACGACCCCGCCCCGGCGAACAACAACGCGCCGTTCACGATCACGGTCGCGTGAGGTAGGGGCCGAGCCCGGCCGAGTGCCCGTCACCGGCGGCGCTGTCCGCCGCCGGTGACACACCCCGGGCCGACCGTGACCGGCCCGCCGGCACCGTCGTCGGCGTCCTCACCGGGGGAACGAGCCGCGAACGCGACCGCTCCCCGGCGACGGGTTTCGGTCGGACCGGACGGGCGCTTCCACTGGCTCGAACTCAACACCCTGCCGGCGCTGCGCCGTACGGCCACCCTCCCGCTGATGGCCGCGGCCGTGGGCATCGGCTACGAGGAGCTGGTCGAGCGGGTCCTCCTCGGCGCTTGCACACCGCGCGACTGAGCGCGCGGTGCGGTGGGTTGCTCCCGCAGTGCTCAGCCGTACCAGTCCGCCGGGCCCTTGAGCTGGATCAGGGCCGCGAGGATCGCCGCGATCTGGGCGGATCCGAACGCCGTGACGGTGAGCGTCGCGTAGTCGTTGAAGGTGCCGAACGTGGGGTTCGGCAGGTACTGGGCGACCAGGACCCCGCCCACGGCGACGACCATGAGGGCGCCGGTGAGCAGGAGGACGGCACCGAACGCGGCCGATGCGCGGACGAGGGTCGCGGTGGCCGTCTGGACGCGCCGTCCGGCGGCGGTGAGGGAGGCGCGGGTGCCGGCGGCGAACAGTGCCGGTCCCGCGAAGGCGGTGTGGGTCGGGAGCGGCGTGACCCCGGCCGCCCGGACCTTGTCCTCGATGGTGGACAGGTAGTCCCGCAGACCGGCGAGGTAGTCGTCGATGGTGAAGGCGGAGAGGTAGGCCTCCGCGAGGTCCGCCCCGTCCGATCTGAGCCCCACGGCCTCGGCCCGCGCGGGCAGGGCTGCGGGGATCCGGTCGATGAGGGAGTCGGCGACTTCGAGGAACCCTTCCAGCCCTTCCGTGGCCTGTTCGACCAGTTGCAGCAGGTGTTCGGCGGCGTTGTCCGCCCGCGCGCCGCCGTCGGTGAGCAGGTCCGCGCGGGTGACGTCGTCGCCCCGGTCGACCTCCGCCTGGCTGTTGGCGCGCAGCGGGCAGTCCGGCAGTGCCGTGAGCTTGCCGGCGAGGTCGGCGCGGGTGGCCCTGACCTGGGCCTGGCCGAATCGTCGGGCCCAGCGCATGCGGGCCACGATGTCGGCGGTGGCGAGGCGGCCCTTGGCGGCGTCGGTCGCCCACTGCTGCATTCCGTCGATGCCCGCGCACTTGCGCCTCTCCCGCCGGAGCAGCCGGCTGTCCATCAGTCTGGGCAGCCCTTGTGAGGCGGCCCAGGCGGTGAACACGGCTGCGACGAGGGTGAGGAGGGCGGCGACGAGGGGCGGGTAGATGCCCTGACGTGCGACCAGGGCCAGGGCGACGGTGCCGCCCGGCCCGGCGAGCTTGCCGGAGACGCTCTTGCCCGCCGCGACTCCCGTCAGGTGGACGCACCACGGGTCGGTTCCCAGGCCGGTCGGCCGCGGTGCGCCGGTGGTGCAGGCCGTTCCCGCCTCGGCCGTCACGATCGCGCGGACGGGGTGCCGGCCCTGTTCGTCCACCAGCAGGCTCTCATTGGCGGGCGGTGGGCCGGAGGCCAGCAGGAGGTAGGTGCGGCTCTCGGTCCCCGTGCCCGTCGTCGCGTGCAGCGTCAGTTTGGGCGTCCCGGACGGCTCCGGCACCGGGACCGCGGCCATCGCAGGGGCGGTCGCGACGGCGAGCAGGGCCAGGAGTGCCAGTGATGTCCACCATCGTGCGCGCATGTCAGGTGTGCTGCCAGCGTGCGGATTCGAAGCCGGCCTCCAGGCCGGTGCCGGCCTGGAGGAGTGCGGACCGGCCCAGGAGCGGAACGGCGACCGGGCCGAAGAGGACGTCGGCGGCGATCATCGTGGTTCCGGTCCGCCCCAGGAAGTCGAGGTCGATGCGCTGCAGGCCGAACCTGGTGCTCGCCCCGTTGCCGAAGCGCACGCTGACCTGGTTGGGCAGGCGCCTGGGGACGATCCCCAGGGCGGAGGCCGCGCCGAGGTCGAGGATGGTGTCGTCGGCGCCGGTGTCGACCAGGCACCAGACCCGGTGCTGCTGCTGGTTGACGTGGGCGACGACCTCGACCCAGGGACGGGCGACGGTCTGGCCGCCTGCCGTCCCGGGCGGGTTCGCCACGAACGGGTGGTTGTTGCAGGCGAAGGTCACCTGGCTCATCCGGCTCAGCCCAGCCTTTCCGTGACGACCGAAGCGAACAGTGCGCGTCCCGGCCCGTACCGGCTGGTGACCCGCTGGACGAGCGCCTCCGGGTCCGGATCGGTGTCGACGACGCCCGGGCCCAGAACCGCCACCCAGCCCGAGCGCAGCTCACGCCGCTGGTACGTCAGCGAACCGTAGTTCTCGCTCAGCCATGCGGCTTCTTCGGACGGCAGATGACTCGGCATGCCCGGAGTATCGCGTGCAGTGACCGCTCGTGCGTGTACCGCCACCGCGCGGGGCGTGTCGCCCAACTGCGGTGCGCCACCGCCGGCGCGGCCCGCGTGCCGTGGCCGCCCCGGTGTCAGATCCGGTAGGCGGCGACGTAGCGGGCCGGGTCGTGGCGGAGGTCGCCGTCCCAGCGGTGGAGGCACTGTTCGGCGAAGGTGCGTCCGGTGGTGAGGATGTCGTCGAGCGGGTCCAGGTAGGTGAGCACGTGCGGGGGGTCGAGTCCGGCCGCGACGCGGGCGGCGAGGCCGGTGCGGGCGAGGCGCAGGAGTTCGGCGGCGAGGGGGCGGACGGGGGTGTCGCCGAGGCGGGTGTCCAGGCCGAGGGCGGGCAGTGCGGCGAGGGCGGCGTTGTGCTCCCGGAGGGTGTGGTGGCCGAGCAACTCCCAGGCCCTGGTGCGGGATTCGGGGTGGTAGGTCAGGCCGGTCCACAGGGCGGGGACGGCCGGGATGGCCGGGTTGGGCGGGCCGTCGGCGGCGCGCAGTTCGAGGGTGCTGCGCACGCGGGTGTTCGTCCAGAGCTGGTTGAGGTGGCCGGCCCAGTGGGTGAGGGTCGGTGGCGACCCGTCGTCGAGGCCGTGGTCGATGAGGTCGGCGAAGGGGCGGTCCGGTGCCGGGTGGTAGCGGCCGTCGGGGGTGCGGTAGTGGATGAGCGGGATGCCGAGGGCCCAGTCGATCACGTCGTCGACGGTGACGTCGGGGCGCAGCGCGGGCGGCAGGACGCCGTTGCGGCGCGGGTCCATCCGCAGCCAGGCCCAGCAGCGGTGGGACAGCAGACCGTTCGAACGTCCCGACTGAAGGGGGGAGTTGACGAACAGGGCGGAGACGACGGGGGCGGCGGCCATCTGCATCCGCAGCTTCTCGGTGAAGTCCCCGGGGGAGAGGTAGTCCAGGGTGACCTGGGTGGAGAGGGACTGGGCCATGACGTGCCCGGCCCTGCTGCCGCCGTCCCCGAGCCGGGCGAAATGGGCCCGCATGATGGCGCCCCGGGTCATCGGGACCCAGGCCATGTCGTCGAGCCGGTCGAAGGGCAGGTTGCCGCCGGGCAGCAGGGCGAGGCCGAACCGCCCGACGAGCTCGGAGAGCCGGTCCAGCGTGGCGCGCAGGCCGTCCACGGCCGCGGCCAGGCTCGTCGCCGGGGGAGAGGAGTACTCGATCTGGCCGCCGTGCTCCAGGGTGAGCCGGCCGCCGTCCGACAGGGTGACGCCGGTGAGCCGCCCGGTGTCCTCCTGCCGTTCGCCGCCCCACTGCTCCAGGGCCGCTTCGAGTACGGCCAGCACGCCGCGCTCGCCGAAGTAGGGGGTGGCGAGCCCGGTGTCCGGGCGGACCAGGCCGCACTCGACCTCGATGCCGACCAGTTCCCTCGGCTCGTGCGGCGGCAGGAAGAGCGAGCGCAGGTCGTCCCGGCCGAGCCTCCCGTCGCTCGCGCCGCGCGGGGCGGGCTTCCCGTTGCTCGCGCCGTTCCGGCCGGGCTTTCCGTCGCTCGCGCCGCCCGGCCCGGGCCTCCCGCCGCTCATGCCGTTCCGGCCGAGCCTTCGGCCGCTCGGGCGGCCGGGGCCGGGCTTCCGCTCGCTCGTGGCGCCTCGGCCCGCGCCGTCGTCGGCGGCGTGTGCCGGGCGCGGTCGAGCAGTGTGACCACCGCGTCCAGGGCGGACCGGGCCGCGCCCTGGCACCAGGCGTGCGCGCCGGACAGGTGCTCGCCGGCGAAGAAGATGCGGGGCCGGTCCGCCGGGTGCGGGGAGCCGAGCACGCCCAGGTAGCGGGTGTGCTCGCCGGGGGTGAGGTGGGCGAAGGCGCCCCCGCCCATGCCGGTCTGTACGTCCCAGTTGCAGTGCACGATGTCGTCGACGTCCCCGGTGATGCCGGGGTGCAGCTTCTCCAGGCACTCCAGCACCAGCGTGTCGCGGTCGGACGCCGGCAGCGAGGCGAAGCGCCGGGCGTTGGCACCCCACAGGTACGCGCCGAGCAGGGCCGTCGGTTCCGCCGAGCGCCGCACGTCGCGCGCGGCCCACCGGCGTACGGCGCTGCCGTCCACCCCGTCGACGACCCGCACCGCGTTGTCGGACGGGTACCAGCACTGCTGGATGGGCAGATCGGTGAAACTGCCGCCGCCGTGGATGCCGTCCTCCAGCTCCCAGCGGCGGCGGGTCAGATGGAGGACCGTCTTGATGCTGCTCGCGTAGCTGATGCCGCGGACGGCGTGCTGCTGGGCGTGCGGCAGCCCGGGGGTGACGGTGATCTGGTCGAGCGCGGGCGCCGGGACGCAGCACACCACGTAGTCGGCGCGGTCGTGCAGCCGGGCGCCGATCCGCCGGCCGCGGATCCGCACGCCGTCGGCGGTCAGCGCCAGCTCCTCGACCTGGGTGGAGAGCCGCAGCGTGCCGGGGCGCAGGGAGCGGACGAAGGCGTGGATCAGCGCGTCCAGCCCGTCGACCACCTCGACCTGTCCCTCGTGGAACAGGCCGAAGTAGTCGACCAGCACCTCCAGCAGCGAGGACTGCTCGTAGTGGGCGAGGCCGCTGGCGTGGCCGACCAGGTCCCAGGCGTCCTGCGACAGGTGCTCGTGGACGAACTGCCAGAGCGACACCGAGGCCGCCCGCTCCAGCGCCGGGTCGTCCCAGTGGCCCTCCAGGGTGCGGCGCTGCTGCTCGACGGTGAGGGTGCGCCACACCGCGCCGAGCAGGTGGTCCAGCACCGGTGTCGGCGCCTGCCGCTCGGCAGGGCGCAGCGCGTACGCGGGGAACAGCGCGGCGACATCCTGCACCCGCACCCGCCGGCCGCGCAGGTGGTAGTAGGCGCGCGGGTTGGCGTTCACGAACGGGCGGGTCGCCAGGCCGAACCGGGAGAGGTAGTGCAGCACGCAGTGGTGGTTGCCCGGGATGCGCATGGCGCCCAGGTCCGCGTGCGTGCCGTCCCAGAACCGGTGGGTGCGCACCCGCCCGCCCGGCCGGTTCGCCCGCTCGTACACGACGACGTCGAAGCCCCGGCGCTGCAGCTCGTGCGCGCACACCAGCCCGGCGACGCCCGACCCGACCACGGCCACCCGCGCCCGGCCCCCGGGGACCGGCGTCAGCAGGTCCTTCGGGAACGCGAAGCTCGCATCGAACATCGACACCACCAATCGGACACGCCCCCGCGGCCAGCCTCGTCCGGGCACGGTCCGGGGGCCACCGTGGGACGCCGATTCGGGTGACCGGCGTCGATCCGGCGATCCGGCGATCCGCCGATCCGCCGATCCGCCGGGGCGCCGGGGCAGCGGGGCAGCGGGGCAGCAGGGGCACCGGCCCGCCGTGGTCACAGCGTGCGCAGGGCCCGCTCGCACTCCTGGCACCGCCGGTCGGCCAGCGCGGGCGGGTACCAGGAGTCCCCGGGCCGGGCCGGCCGGTAGTGCGTGTGCTCCATCGGACCGGTGTCGAGCCCGCACAGCGTGTACGGCTGCGGGTCCTCCGGAACGTCCGGGTCAGCCCCGGCGGCGTGCACAGCGGTCACGGTGGGCTCGACGCCCTCCGCACCGATGGCCCCGTCGGGCTCCAGCGCGAAGAGCACGATGATCGATCCCATACACCGAGCCTCGGCCATCCGGTGCCGACCCACACCCGCTGGCGGGCCGTCCGAGGGGCCACCCGTGCCCCGCCCCCGGGGCCCGCTCGACTACACCCGCCCCGCCGGCGACGTCCTCGACGTGGCGCTCGTCCGCTACCCCGCCGCCCGGCGGGAGCAGCGGATCGGCTCGCTCCTCGTCGACCCGGGAGGCCCCGGAGACTCCGTCACCGCCACCGCCACCGCCACCGCCGGCAGCCCCACCCCCATCCTGGTCGTCGGCTCCACCGCCGACCCGGCGACGCCCTACGCCGGAGCCCAGCGGCTCACCGCCGAACTCGGCAACGCCGTCCTGCTCACCCGCGACGGCGACGGCCACACCGCCTACGGGCACAGCAGCTGCATCCGTGCCGCCGCCGAGGCCTACCTGACGGAAGGCGCGGTGCCGGCCGCGGGAATGTACTGTTCGAGCATCTGACAGGCTCGTATATGGGAGGTGGCAGGTCGGTCGGCTGCGGCAGGATGGGCGCGGTGAACTCCTTCTTCCGTCGTCAGCAGCCCGTCCCGCAACAACCCCTCTCGCAGGCCTCCCCTGGGGCGGATGCCCTGGAGCGGGTCCGGCGGGCGGTCGCCGGGGCGCGGTCCCGGGAGGGCGGCGCGTTCGAGGAGTTGATCGCCGCGCTGCTGGCGGTCGGCGCGGCCGGGCGGCGTGAGGACTCGCTGGAGGCGCTGCGTGTGCTGACGGGACGTCCGGCGCTGCTGCTGCGCCTGGACGCCTACATACGGCGGGAGTCCTGGTACTCGACGCGCCCCGCCGTGCCGCCCGGCGAGGCCGACCCGGTCGCGCTGGTCCTGGCGGCCTCGCACGCCGACGGCCGCGTCCGTGAGCGCGTGGTGCGGCGGCTGCTGAACGAGCCGTGCCCCGAGACGATGCCGTTCCTCGTCCTGCGGACCAGCGACTGGGTCCGCCAGGTACGAGCGTCGGCGTGCGCGGGCCTGGCCGTGCTGCTCCACGAGAACCCGTTGTCGGCCACCCCGGCGACCGTCCGCACGGCCCTGCTGGTCAACCGGCGCCGGCGCGGCGCCTTCGCCCAGGGCCAGCTGCTCGCGCAGCTGACGGCCGAGTCGGGCACGGCGCTGTCCGGCGGGCTCCTCACGGCCTCCGACCCGGTCGTGCGGCGCTTCGCCCTCGACGCCACCGCGCACCGCCTCGGGCTGCGCGACCTCGTGGCGCTCGCCGAGGGCGACCCCGGCCGGCAGGTCAGGGCCCGGGCCGCCGAGGCCGCCGCCCGGCAGGCGGTGTGGACCGACCAGGTCGATCTGCTGCGCCGGCTGGCCCGCAGCCGCCACGCCGAGGTACGGATCACCGCCCTCACCGGGCTCATGCGCACCGGCTCGACGCAGGACGCGCTGCCGTACCTCGACGACCCGTCCGCACTGATCCGGGCCCTGGCCCGCGAGGCGGCACGCCGCAACGGCACCGACCCGCTGGCCCACTACCGCTCGACGGCCCGGGCCGCCGAACCGCGGGTCGGGGCGATCGCGGGGCTCGCCGAGACCGGGAACCGGGCCGACGGCCCCCTGCTCACCGCCCTGCTGGACCACCCCGCCCCCCAGGTCCGCGTCCACGCCCTGCGCGCCCTGCGGAGCCTCGACACGGTGCCCGTGCCCCGGGTCACGGTGATGCTCCGGGACGGCTCCGACGCCGTGGTCAAGGAGGCCGCCGCCACGCTCGCCCCCGGCGCCGCCCAAGTGCCCGCCGACCTGCTGTGGGACCTGCTCGCCGACCCGCGGCGGCCGGCCGTCCGGCGGGCCGGCTACCGGCTGCTGGCCCGGCGCGACCGCCTCACCGCGCTGCGCGCCGCCCTCCTCGTGAGCGGCGACGCCCACCCCCGGCTCGCCGCCCAGGGCAGGACCGACGCCACCGCACGGATCCGCGCTCTGGCCCCGGACCCCTGGCGCACCCGCCCGGTCCCGTCCCTCGACGCCGGCCCCGACCAGGCCGCCGACCTGCTCGCGCTGGCGGAGCAGCGGAGCGCCGAGCTCACCGAGGGCGTGGTCGAACTGCTGCGCGGCGTGCTCCGTCCGGTAGCCGGTAGCCGGTAGCCGGTAGCCGGTAGCCGAGCCGCAGGCGGGCACAGCTCGGCCGACGACGCTTGGGTCAGACGGCGGTGACCAGGGCGGGGAAGGCCGCGGCCCCCGCCCGGGGGTGGGCGGGGGCCGTTGTGCGGTCGGTCAGTGGGCCCGGCGGGCTCAGTGGGCGACGATCTGGAGGTTGGCGACCTGTCCGACGGTGCCGCCCACGTAGAAGGTGTGGCCGTCGGGGCCCAGGGCCAGGCCGGTGATCGCGTCCTCGTCGAGGTCGCCGGCGCCGTCCGCGGGGACGGGGGCGCCGGTGGCGGTGTCGAGGGCGAGCACCGTGGCGGTGCCCGTGCCGTAGTTGGTGTCGGCGAGGTAGAGCCGGGTGCCGTCGGCGCTGACCTGCGGGTTCTCCAGCGAGTCGCCACTGCCGGCGGGGTGGAAGGTGGCGGTCACGGTGCCGGTGGCCGGGTCGATGATGGTGCTCGCGCCGGTGCCGAGTTCGGCGAGGCCGAACAGGCGCTTGCCGTCGGGGGTGAACGCCAGGTTGTAGTCCAGGTTCGTGGCGGTGCCCTGGACGGTGCCGGCCACGGCGGGCGCGGTGGCGGCCGCGCTCACGCGCACCACGCCCTGGCTGGTGCCGACGTACACGTCGCCGGTGCCCGGTCGGGCTGCGGGAGCGCCGACGAAGGGCGCCGGGAGCTGGACGGAGGCGGTGAACGCCTGCTGCGCGGTGGCGAAGGCCAGGATCCGGCTCTGGCCGTTCTGCCGGTAGGCGGTCGCCCCGTTCTGGGAGACGTACAGGGTGGATCCGTCGGGGCTGAAGGCCAGTCCGGCGGCCGAGCCTGCGCTCCAGCCCGCCGGGCGGGGCTGGTCGGGCAGGGCGAGGGTGGCGACCAGGGTCAGGGTGGCGGTGTCCACCACGCTGAGGCGCAGGCCGTCGAGGACGTACAGGCGTGAGCCGTCCGCGCTGAGCGCCGGGTGGGCGCCCCACTGGAGGGCGCCGAGGGCCAGGCGGCCGGTGACGGCGCCGGTCTGGGTGTCCACCGCCTTCACGGTGGAGGTGTTGTCGGCCTCGGTCACCGCGACGTAGGCCTTGGCGCCGTCGGGGCTGACCACCGGTGCGGCGTTGCGGGCGCCGACGGCGATGGTCGCCTCGGTGCCGGACAGCGGGGCGGCGGCCGTGGCGGCCGTGGCGGTCAGGGCGAGCAGGGTGGCGGCGGCTGCTGCCGTGGTGACCGCTGCGGCGCTGCGGCGGGTGGTCTTGCGGGACATCGGTTTCCCCCTTGTGGAGCGTGTGGTGTGGTGGAGTGTGCCGGGCCGCCGCGGCGTGGTGGCCGAAGCGGCTCAGGTCACCGGTGTCGACAGCGCGAGAGCGCCGTGACCGTGACCGCTGCGGCGGACCGGCGCGTCGTCCCCGAACGAATCCTGGACATCGACTCCCCCTTTTGCACCGCGCGTTGCGGTGCCGGGGGCAGGCTAGCCGATTCGGATGAAGATCCGATCGCCGTACGGGGGCCGTGCGGTGACCTCCTGCTGTGGCGCGGTGGTGATGGTCCGTCCGTCCACCCGGAGGCGGCCCGGAGGCGGCCCGAAGGCGATCGCCGGGCGGGCGCAGCCGGGCGCCGGAGGTCTCTTCAGCCCGCCGTTTCGGCGAGCGTCGAGAAGATGACAAACGGTCAGAAAGCCTCCCCGTAGGCGGATTCCCGCAGGTTAGGCGTGTGCATGACGCCCTGGTGGGTGGCTCTTGACGGCGCAGGGCTTCTCTGCCAACCTCTCGGCAGGTCTGGACCAAGATCTTTTCATCGGGGGAGAAGAACGGCTCCGATCCGGCCGTGCGCAGGGGGGCTGCGGGCGGACGGGTCGAGGCCGGAGCGGCCCGTCGGCCGGCCGGGGGCAGGCCGGACACCACCCGGCGGCCGCGTCACCAGTGAATCCGCGGGGCCGGCCATGTCGGCGCCCGGTCACGGGAACGCACCATTCACCGACTGCCGAATCGAGCCGCACATGCCGCACTCCTTTCCCCCGCGCGCGTCGCACGTCCAGCGGGGCATCTGGTTCACCGAACGCCTCGGTCCCGTGCACGGGGCGTTCCACATGCCGCTCCGGATCTCCTTCGACCGGATCGACGCCGACGCCCTGGGACGGGCGGTGTCCGTGCTGACCTCGCGTCATGCCGCCCTGTCCCAGCGGTTCGTGGAGCGGGACGGGGAGGTCGTGCTGGAGCCCGGCGGCGCCCCGGTCCTCGGCGTGGTCGACGCCTCGGGGGACGGCGCGGAGGGGCTGGAGAAGCGGCTGGCCGAGGATGTGGCGAGACCCTTCGACCTGCGGACCGGCCCCCCGGCGCGCTTCACCCTCTACCGGGGCCGCGGTGGGGCGGCGGAGCTGCTGGTCGTCGCCCACCACGCGGTGTTCGACGGGGAGTCGAAGGACGTCCTGCTGGCGGAGCTCGCCGCCGCCTATGCGCAGGCCGTGGGCGGGGCCGCTCCGGAGGCCGACCGGATACCGTCCGCACCCCTGCCCCCGTCCGACCCCGACGCCGACCCCGACCCCGGCCCTGATCCCGACGCCGATCCCGACCCCGATCCCGACCTCGTGCGTCGTGCGGCGGCCTGGTACGGCCCGCGTTGGGCCGCCGCGACGGAGCCCGTCCTCCCGGGGATGCCGCCGGCCGTCACCGACCCGGCGCCCGGGGAGTCGGTCGGGTGGCGGACGGACGCCGCCGGCCGGGCGGAACTGGCCGGCGCCGCGCAGCGCTGCGGCGTCACCGTCTTCGAGTTCCTGCTCGCCGCGCTGCACGGACTGCTGCTGCGCTACGGCGGAGAGGCGGTCCCGGTGTCGGTGCCGCTCTCCGTCCGGGCGGCCGAACAGGCCAGGGAGATCGGGCCGTTCGTCAACGAGCTGCCGGTGCACGCGCCCGCCGGGGCGACTTCCCGGATGCCCTTCGCCGAGTACGCCCGGGCCGTCCGCGCCGAGGTGCGCGGCGGGTACCCGTTCCGCCCGGTGCCCTTCGGGGCGGCGGTCGGCGGACTCACGCCGCGCGCCGGCCTGGCTCCCGTGTCGTTCGGCTACCGACGCGGCCGGGCCGCGGATCCGGTGTTCCCGGGAAGCGTCGCCCGGGTGGACCGCGCGGTGTTCAACGGCGCCGCCCGCAACACGCTCCACCTCCAGGCGGTCGACACCGCCGACGGGCTCGCCTTCTCGCTCCAGTACGCCCCGGCGATCGTGTCGCCGGAGGCCGCGGACCGGATCGCCGGCCACTTCAGGGCCCTGCTGGAAGCCGCGACGGCCGCGCCCGAGCAGCCGCTGGGCGCCCTGGCGCTGCTGGCCGGGGCCGAGCTGTCGCTGGTGACCGAGGAGTGGAACGACACCGCCCGCGCCTACCCCCGCGACCGTACGGCGCTGGACCTGGTGCGGGAACGGGCCGCCGAAGCCCCCGAGGCCGTCGCCGTCAGTACGGACACCGGGCGGCTGACCTACCGGGCGCTCGTGGAGCGGGTCGACGAACTGGCCGCCGTCCTGCGTGGGGCCGGGGTCCGGCCGGGCGACCTCGTCGCCCTGCACCTGGACCGCACCGCCGACCTGCCGGCCGTCCTGCTCGCCGTGCACGCGGCCGGCGCCGCCTACCTGCCGCTCGATCCCGGCCACCCCGCCGAGCGGCTCGCGTTCCTGCTCGCCGACTCGGGCGCCGCCCTGCTGGTCGCCGACACCGAGCCCGCCCCCGACGTAGCGGCGGCGGCACCGGCCGTACTCCGGCTCGGGAGCGGCCGCACGCGACCGGGGCCCACGGCGGCGCCCACCCCGCCCAGCGCCCTCGCCTACGTGCTGTACACCTCCGGCTCGACCGGGCGGCCCAAGGGCGTGGAGATCGGGCACCGGGCGCTGGTCAACCTGCTGACCTCGTTCGCCGGACTCCTGGGCTCGGGGCCGCGGGACGTCTGGCTCGGCCTGACCTCGCTCTCCTTCGACATATCCGGGCTGGAGATCCTGCTGCCGCTGACCACCGGCGGCCGGCTGGTCCTCGCGCCGGACGGTGCCGCGCTGGACGCGGCGGGCACGGTCGGGCTGGTCCGGCAGGAGGGCGTCACCCATCTGCAGGCGACCCCCTCGGGCTGGCGCGTGCTGCTCAGCGCCGGGCCGCTGCCGGCGGGGCTGACCGGGATCGTGGGCGGGGAGGCGCTGCCGCTGCCGCTGGCCCGCGAGCTCCGGGGCTCCCTCGCCCGGTTGGTCAACGGGTACGGGCCGACCGAGGCGACGATCTACGCCACCTGCGCCGACATCCCCGACGGAGCGGACGCCGTGGTGATCGGCAGGCCGGTCGCCAACACCCGGGCGTACGTCCTGGACGCGGACGGCCGGCCGCTGCCGGTCGGCATTCCCGGCGAACTCCACCTGGGCGGCGACGGGGTGGCGGAGGGCTACCGGGGCCGGCCCGGGCTGACCGCCGAGCGTTTCGTCGAGGACCCGTTCGGCGGCGGCCGGATGTACCGTACCGGCGACCTCGCGGCCTGGACGCGGGACGGCGAGCTGGAGTTCCACGGCCGGATCGACGACCAGGTGAAGATCCGCGGCCACCGGATCGAACTCGGTGAGGTCGAGGCCGCGCTGCTCGGCCACCCGTCGGTCGCCGCGGCGGCCGCCGCCGTGTACGAGCAGACCGGGGGCGAACCCGCACTCGTCGGCTACCGGGTGCCCGTGCCCGGCAGCGCACCGCCGTCCGACGCGGAGCTGCGGGACCACCTGCTGCGCACCCTCCCCGCTGTCATGGTGCCCCGGCAGTTCGTGGCCCTCGACCGCCTGCCGCTGACTCCGAGCGGCAAGCTCGACCGGCGCGCGCTGCCCGCGCCGGCGCCCGCTGACGTCGCCGGCCCGGCGGAGGCCGCCGACGACGTCACCGCGACCGTCCTGGCGGTCTGGGAGGAGGTCCTGGGCCTCTCCGGCATCGGCCCCGAGGACGACCTCTTCGAACTCGGCGGACACTCGCTGACGATCATCCAGATCACGGCCCGGATCCGGGCCGCGTTCGGGGTCGACCTCGCCTTCGACCTGTTCTTCGACGCCTCCACCCCGGCCGCCCTCGCCGCCGTCGTCCGGGAGCGGCGTTGACCGTCGTCGAGCGCCCCTCCGTGCCCTCCCCGCTCCTCGCCCGAACGGACTGCCGATGACCGACACCCAGGACCCGCCCGCGGACTGGTCCGCCACCAAACGATCCCTGCTCGCCCAGCGCCTGCGGGGCGCCGCGGCTCCGGTGCGGGTGGTCGAGCCCCGCCCGGCGGGCACCGAGCCGCCGCTGTCCAGCGGACAGGAGCGGCTCTGGTTCATGGACCAGTTCACGCCGGGCGGGACCGCGTACACGCTGGCCCCGGCCCGGCGGCTGCGCGGTCCGCTGGACCGCGCGGCCCTGGACACCGCCCTGGCCGCCCTGCTGGAGCGTCACGAGGGGCTGCGGACGACCTTCCCGGCCACCGAGGACGGCAGGGCCGAGGCCCTGGTCGCCGCACCGGGGCCCTTCCCGACCGAGTTCGTGGACGCCTCCGGCGATCCCGACCCGGGTCGGAGGGCGGCGGAGGAGATCGGCGCGCTGGTCGCCCGGCCCTTCGACCTCGCGGGCGGACCCCTGGTGCGGGCGCTGCTGGTCAGGCTCGCCGCCGAGGACCACGTCCTCGCCCTGGTCATGCACCACATCGTCTGCGACGGATGGTCCATCGACATCCTCAACCGGGAACTGGACGCGCTGTACGCCCGGCACGCCCACGGTGAGGGCGCCGAACTCCCAGCGGTGCCCGTGCAGTTCGGTGACTACGCGCGCTGGCAGCGGGACCGGCTGGACAGCGGGGCGCTGGCCGCCTCCCGCGACCACTGGCGGACCGAACTCGCCGCCGTCCCCGCCCTGGAACTGCCCGTCGACCGCCCCCGGCCGCCGCTGCTCACCTTCGACGGCGCGGCCGTGGAACTGCACTGGAGCCCGGAGTCCGTCCGCGCCGTCGCCGAGTGCGCCCGCGCCCACGGGGCGTCGACCTACATGGTGCTGATGGCCGGGCTCCAGGCGCTGCTCGGCCGGCACACCGGGCAGCGGGACTTCGCGATCGGCTCGGCGGTGGCCGGCCGCCTCCACCGGGAGCTGGAGGGCGTGGTCGGCGCGTTCGTCAACATGCTGCCGATCCGGGCCCGCCTGGAGAGCGGACTCGCCTTCGGACAACTGGTCGACCGGGTGCGGGAGACGACGCTCGACGCCTACACCCACCAGGAGGTGCCGTTCGAGCAGATGGTCGCGGACCTGGACATCGAGCGGGACGTCAGCCGCTCGGCGGTGTTCCAGGTGACCTTCGCGTTCCAGAACTACGGCGACCGCGCCGCCTCCACCGCACCCGCCGCCCCGGCCGAGGGATTCGGCCACGAGACCGCCACGAGCCATGCGGACCTCGCGTTCTACCTGCGGGAGAAGAAGGACGGCGGGCTCTTCGGCCTGATCACCTACCGCACCGACCTCTTCGACGCCGACACCGTGCGACGGCTCGCCGAGCGCTTCGAGGTCCTGATGGCGGCGGCGACGGCGGATCCCGACCGGCCCGTCGAGGACCTGCCGGTGCTGTCCGACACCGAGCGCCGCGACGTGGTCGAACGGTGGGCGGCCGGCCCCGAACTCCCCGCAGGCGGAGCGGGGACGCTGACCGCGCTGCTCTCGGCGGCGGCCCGGCAGGCCGGCGACCGCCCGGCGCTGGTCTTCGAGGACGGCACCGTCACCTACAACGAACTCGACGCCCGGGCGACCGCCCTGGCCCGCCGGCTGCGGGAGCTGGGCGTCGGCGCGGACGACCGGGTGGCGGTGTGCCTGGAGCAGTCGCCGGACCTGGCGGTCGCACTGGTCGCCGTGCTGAAGGCCGGCGGCTGCTACCTGCCGCTGGACCCGGAGCAGCCGCCCGCACGGCTGTCCCGCCTGGTGGCGGACGCGGACGTGCGCGTGCTGGTGACGGACTCGGGCCTGCGGACGCGGTTCTCCGGGTACGGCGGCGCGGACCTGCTCGTCGACCGCGTCGAACTCCCGCCGAGCGACGAGCCGTTGGCGGAGGCCTCCGGACCGGACGACCTCGCGTACGTCATCTACACCTCCGGCTCGACCGGGCAGCCCAAGGGCGTCGCGGTGCAGCACCGGGAGATCCTCAACTACCTCGCCGGCGTACGGGAACGGCTGCGGATCGAGCCCGGCGCCCGCTACGGCCTGCTGCAGTCCCTGTCCTTCGACTTCAGCATCACGATGCTGTACCTGGCGCTCACCACCGGCGGCCGGGTGCACCTGCTGCCGCGCCGCATCGCCGGCGCCGAACTCGCCGAAGCGATCGAGGCGTCGGAGCTCGACTACCTCAAGATGACACCCTCCCACCTGGCCGCGCTGACCGCGGACGCCCCGGTCGAGCGGCTGCTGCCGCGCCGGGCCCTGGTGCTCGGCGGGGAGGCCTCGTCCTGGGCCTGGGCCGCCGATCTGGCGGTGCGCGGGCGGTGCGCGGTGTTCAACCACTACGGCCCGACCGAGGCGACGGTCGGCGTCACCGTCCACGAGGTCCTTCCGGGGGAGTGCGGCCCCGGGAGCACACCGATCGGCACGCCGCTCGCGGGCGCGCGCTGCTACGTCCTCGACGAGGCCCGCCGACCGGTGCCGCCCGGCGTGACGGGGGAGCTGTACCTCGGAGGGGAGCGGCTGGCCCGCGGCTACCTGGGGCGCCCCGACCTCACGGCGGAACGTTTCCTCGATGACCCGTTCGGCGGAACCGGCGGCCGGATGTACCGCACCGGCGACCTGGCGCGCTGGCGGCGCGACGGCACACTGGAGTACCTCGGGCGCGCCGACGACCAGATCAAGGTCCGCGGCTACCGGGTCGAGCCCGGCGAGATCGAGGCCGCGCTCACCGCGCTGCCCGGCGTCACCCAGGCCCATGTGACGGTCCGCGGCGAGGGAATCAGACAGAACCTCGTGGCCTACCTCGAACACCCGGGCGGCGCAACCGCCCCGGCACCGGCCGACCTACGGGCGGCGCTCACCGCCGTCCTGCCGGACTACATGGTCCCCGCCCGGTTCGTCGTCCTCGACCGGCTGCCCCTGCTGGCCCACGGCAAGGTCGACCGCAAGGCCCTGCCCGAACCCGAGGACACCGCCCCGGCCGGCGGCCACGTCGAACCCGAGGACGGGGCCGAGGCACAGATCGCCGGGATCTGGGCCGAGGTGCTCGGCGTCGCGAAGGTCGGCGCACTGGACGACTTCTTCGAGATCGGCGGCCACTCGCTGCTCGCCACCCAGGTCGTCGCCCGACTGCGCCGGGCCTTCCCGGACCTGCCGGCCCCGATCGGCGTGATGGACCTCTTCCGCTTCCCGACCGTCCGTCTGCTCGCCGGACTCGTCAGCGACCCCGCCGCCGACCGGGGACCGCGGGGACTGCTGCACAGGCTCACCCCCGAACGCCGCCGCACCACCGCCAGCGTGGTCTGCGCGCCCTACGGCGGCGGCAGCGCGCTGATCTACAAGCCGCTCGCCGACGCCCTGCCCGAGGACTGGGCCCTGCACTCCATCGCCGTCCCGGGACACGAGCTCGGCGAGGAACCGATGGACGTCGACGAGGTCGCCGCCCGGTGCGCGCGCGAGATCCTCGAAAGCGTCGAAGGCCGGATCGTGCTGTACGGGCATTGCGGGGTCGGCGTGCGCCTCGCCGTGGAGATCGCCCGCCGGGTCGAGGCCGAGGGACGGGAGATCGACGCCGTCCACCTCGGCGGCATCTTCCCCTTCGCCCGCCCCCGGGGGCGGGGCGCCGCCGTCGGGGAGTGGTGGGCCGAACGCGTCGACCGGCTGCGCAGCGACCAGGGCATGATCAACGCGCTGGCCGCCGCCGGGATGGACACCGACGACGTGGACCCGGAGCAACTGCGGCTGATCGTGCGCAACCGCCGCACCGGCACCAAGGACGTCGAGCGGTACTTCACCCGGATGTTCGGGACCGAGGGCGGGCGGATCAAGGCACCCGTGATCGCGGTCTGCGGCGACCGCGACCCGGCCACCGAGTTCTACCAGGAACGCTTCCGCGAGTGGCACCGGATCACCGACACCGCCGCCGTGGTGGTCCTCGACGAGGCCGGCCACTTCTACCTCAAGTACCGGGCCGCCGAACTCGCGGCCGTCGTCACCGGCGTCCACCGGGCGATCGCCGCCGGGGAGGAGGACCGGTACCGCCGCACCGACGGCGCGACCTGGTGGCTCGCCGGACTGTCCCGGGACGCCGCGACAGCGCGCACGGACGACACCCCGGCCCCCGTGCGCCCGACCATGCGCCGCTTCCTCGCCGTCGCCTCCGGGCAGCAGGTGTCGATGATCGGATCGGCGCTCACCGAGTTCGCCCTCCCCGTCTGGATCTACCTGCGCACCGGCTCCCTGGCCCAGTTCGGACTGCTGGCCGCCTGCGGACTGGTCCCCGGCATCCTCGCCGCGCCGATCGCCGGGGCGGTCGTCGACCGGGGCGACCGGCGCCGGACCATGCTCCGCGGCGACCTCGCCGCCGGCGCCACCCAGGCCCTCCTGCTCCTCCTGTACGTCACCGGGAGCCTCCAGGTCTGGCACGCCTACGCGCTCGTCGCCGTACTGTCCGCCGCCCTCTCCTTCCAACGGCTCGCCTGGAACGCGTCGGTGCCCCAGCTCGTCCCCAAGCGCTACCTCGGCCGGGCCAACGGCGTGGTCCAGATGGCCTTCGGCCTCGCCCAGTTCCTCGTCCCGCTGTTCGCGGTGGGCCTGCTCGCCGCGATCGGACTCGGCGGCATCCTCGTCCTCGACGTGGCTGGCTACGCCGTCGCCGTCGCCGTCACCCTGGCGGTGCGGTTCCCGGACGTGATGGGCTCCACCCGGCGGGAGAGCATGTCCGCGGAGATCCGCGAAGGCTTCCGACGGGCCCTCGGCAGCAGGCACTTCCGGGCGATGCTGCTCTACTTCGCCGCCCTGAACGCCTTCCTCTCCCCGCTGTTCCTGCTGACCACACCGCTCGTGCTCTCCTTCGCCCCGCTCTCGGCGGCCGGCTGGGTCTCGACGGCGGCCGGACTCGGCGCCGTGCTCGGCGGGATCACGCTGCTGGTCTGGGGCGGACCGCGCCACCGCAAACTGCGCGGGGTACTGCTCGCCACCCTGGCGGTCGCCGCAGCCTGCCTGCTCACCGGGCTGCGCCCGTCGGTCTGGACGGTCGCCCTCGGCGCGTTCGGCATGACGTTCGCGCTCGCCCTGGTCAACGGCGCCTACGCGACCATCGTGCAGACCAAGGTGCCGCTGCGCTTCCACGGCCGGGTGATCGCGGTGAACACGATGGTCGCCTGGTCGACCCTGCCGATCGGGTTCGCCCTGATCGCCCCGTTCGGCCCGGGCCTCCTCCAGCCGCTGATGGACCACGACGGGGCCCTCGCCACGAGCGTGGGCCGCGTCATCGGAACCGGCGACGGCCGCGGCATCGGATTGCTCTACCTGCTGTTCGGCCTCGCCATGGCCGCCCTCGCGCTGATCTGCCTGGCCGTCCCGGTGCTGCGCCACTTCGACCGGGACGTCCCCGACGCCGAGCCCGACGACCTGGTCGGCCTGCAGGCCATCCGGGACCGGTCCGCCGCTTCCCCGGCACCCACCGCCCCGCACCGCTCCGAGACCGAGGAGACCGCCCGGTGACCACCACCCATCCGCTGACCGCCGAACAGCGCCGGCTCTGGTTCCTCCAGCAGCTCCACCCGGACGACGCCGGCTTCAACATGTACCTCAACCGGCGCTGGTCCGGGCCGATCGACCCGGACGCCCTGCGCACCGCCCTCCACCGGCTGACCGCCCGGCACGAGGTCCTGCGCACCCGCTTCGTCCCGGACGGCCCCGACGGGGCGGAGCCCGTCCAACTGGTCCAGCCCCCGGCCGGGATCGACCTGGTCACCCTGCGACTGCCCGAAGGCGCGACCGAGTCGGACTTCACCGACGCCTGCCGGCCCTCCGTCAACGCGCCGTTCGACCTCGCCGCCGCACCGCCCCTGCGCGCGACGCTGATCAGCGCGGGAGAACGGGAACACGCGGTCAGCGTCGTCGTCCACCACATCGTCGCCGACGGCTGGTCCTTCCGCACGATGTGGCGCGAGCTGCTCGCCCTCTACCGCGAGGCGACCGGCGAGGCGCCCGCCGGCCTGGCGGAACTCCCCCTGCAGTACGGCGACTTCGCCCGCGCCGAACAGGCCAGGACGAGCGGCGCGGCGGGCGAGGAGGCCTTCCGGTTCTGGGCCGAGAGACTCGCCGGCACCGGAGCGCTGCGCCTTCCGCTGGATCGGCCGAGGCCGCCGAGACCCACCCGGCCCGCCGGCTTCGTCACCGTCGACCTCGACCCCGGGCTGACGGCCACCGTCGACCGGCTGGCCCGGCAGGAGCGGTGCACCCCGTTCATGGTGCTGCTCGCGGGCTACCAGTGCGTGCTCGCGCGCTGGACCGGCTGCCGGGACTTCGTGGTCGGCACCCCGCTGGCGGGCCGCACCGAGGCGGCGCACGAGGCGCTGCTCGGCTACTTCAACCGTACGGCGGTGATCAGGTCCGACCTGACCGGCGACCCCGACTTCCGCACCGTGCTGCGGCGGACCCGATCCGCCGCGCTGGCCGCCCTGAGCCGTCCGGACGCGCCGGTCGAGCGGCTCGCCGCCCACCTCGGCCTGCCCCCGGACACCGGGGCCGGACCGCTGTACCAGGCCGTCTTCGTCCACCAGAGCCAGAACGAGCTCGCGGACGGCTCCGGTGAGCCCGTGCTGCCCGCGGGAGTCCGCACGACGGGCATGGATTCCGGCTTCGAGCAGGCGAAGACCGATCTGCTGCTCGACAGCTGGCGCACCGCCGACGGCGGGATGACGCTGTCCTTCTGCTACGACCGGGAGCTGTTCGACCGGGAGACCGTCGAGGCCCTCGGCGGCCGGTGCCGCGAGGTGTACGCGCGGATCGTCGGGAACCCGGAACTCCCCTTGCACGGCGACTGGTTCGTCGGACCGCAGGAGCGGGCGGCGCTGCTCGCCCTGGGGTCCGGCCCGGCCGGCCCGGCCGCGGCCCGGACGGTGCCGGAGCGGTTCGCGGAGCAGGCCGCCGCACGACCGGACGCGCCGGCGCTGGAGTGCGGGGGCCGGACGCTGTCCTACGGTGAACTCGACCGGCGCTCCACCGAGTTGGCGCGCCGCCTCGGCCCGGTGGCCGGCCGGGTGGTCGCGGTGTCGATGGCGCCCTCCTTCGACCTGGTCGTCGCCCTGACGGCGATCTGGAAGGCCGGAGCCGCCTACCTCCCGCTCGACCCGGCCCACCCCGAGGACCGGCGCGCCCTGATGGTGCGCGAGGCCGGCGCCGTCCTCACCCTCGACGGCGCCGACCTGCCCGGACCCGGCGGCGACCTGCCCCGACCCGGTGGCGACCTGCCCCGACCCGGTGGCGCCGACCCCGCCCCGCCCGGCCCGGCGGACCTGGCGTACGTCCTCTACACCTCCGGGTCCACCGGCACGCCGAAGGCCGTCGCCGTCGACCACGCGGCGGTGTCCGCGCGGGTCGACTGGATGGCCGGCCCGGACGGGTACGCGCTGCGGCCCCGCGACCGGGTCGTCCAGTTCGCGTCCCTCGGCTTCGACACCCATGTGGAGGAGCTCTGGCCCGCGCTGGTGTCCGGGGCCTGCGTCGTGCTGCTGCCCGGCGGCGGCCGGTCCCTGCCGGACCTGCTGGGCAGCCCGTCCGGGCGGTCCGTCACTGTGCTCGACCTGCCGACGGCCTACTGGGAGGAGCTCGTCGGCCTGGGGGAGCAGGCCCGCTGGCCGGACGCCCTGCGCCTGGTGGTCATCGGCGGCTCCGAGGCGCGGGCCCACGCCGTCGCCGGGTGGCGCCGCAGGCACGGGGACGCGGTCCGGCTGGTCAACACCTACGGCCCCACCGAGGCCACCGTGATCGTCACCGCGGCCGAGTTGACGGCCGCGGACACCGACCACCGGCCCTCGCTGGGCCGCCCGCTCCCAGGGGTGCGGCTCCACGTGCTGGACGAGCGCGGCGGGCTGCTGCCCCGGGGGTCCGAGGGCGAGCTGTTCATCGGCGGCAGTGGCCTGGCCCGGGGCTACCTGGGCCGCCCGGACCTGACCGCGGCCGCCTTCGTGCCCGACCCGTTCGCCGGCGGCGTGATGTACCGCACCGGCGACCGGGTCCGGTGGCGGGCGGACGGCCGGCTGGAGTTCCTGGGGCGCGACGACGGGCAGCTGAAGCTGCGCGGCTACCGGATCGAGCCCGCCGAGATCGAGTCCGCGCTGACCGCGCACCCGGCCGTCGGGCAGGCCGCCGCGCTGGTCCGCGACGGGCGGCGGCTGCTGGCGTACGCCGTCCCCCACCCGGGCGCCGAGCCCGGCCCGGACGAGCTGCGCGAGCACCTCGCCGTACGGCTGCCCTCCTACATGGTCCCGGAAGCCGTGGTCGTCCTGGCCCGGTTGCCGCTGACCCCGAACGGCAAACCCGACCTCGCGGCCCTGCCCGATCCCGGGCCGGTCACCGGGGCGGGCTACGTCGCGCCGCGCACCGACGCCGAGCACCTGGTCACCGAACTGTGGCAGGAGGTGCTCGGAGTGCCGAAGGTCGGGGTGTTCGACGACTTCCTCGCGCTGGGCGGCGACTCCATCCTGGTCACCCGGGTCGCCGCGCGGATCCGCTCCGGCCTCGGCCTCGACGTCCCCATCCGCGACGTGTTCGAGAGCAGCACGCCGGCCGCTCTGGCGGCGCGGATCGAGGCGCTGCTGATCGCCGAGATCGACGCGCTCAGCGAGGAGGAGGCGGCCGGGCGCCTCTCCGGCTGAGCGGCCGGGGTGCGGTCCGGGGGTTCGGCCGATGACGGCCGAATCCCCGGACCGCATCCGTTCACACGCCGGCCGCCGCCAGCGCGGCGGCGAGGTCCTCGGCCAGCGCGCTCACCGTCGCGGCCCCGAAGGCGTGCTCGTTGTACCGCAGCCAGCACCGCAGCCCGCCGTCCGGCTGCTCGGCGACCGCCAGCTCCGGGACGTGCCGGTCGCCGCCGGGCAGCGGGTACGGCACGGTGGCGTTGCGCGGCAGCTCCCACGCCGCGCAGGCCACCCCCGGCAGCTGCGCCGGCGCGCTCCAGCTCTCGTACCTCAGCCAGGCCGCGAACGGCGCCAGCGGGCTGAACTCCGCGAACGGGTACAGCTGGTGGTCGAGCGCGGCGGTGGCGGCGGACCGGACGCGGTCGAGCAGTTCGGCGAACCCGGGCGCGCCCGAGGCGTCCACCCGTACCAGCAGCGACTGCACGAAGCAGCCGACCGCCCGCTCCGCCTCCGGCCTGGTCCGACCGGGCACCGGCGTCATGAGGACGAGGTCCCGCTGTCCGCTGCGGGCGGCCAGCAGGCCGCTCCAGACCGCCGCCACCGCGAGGAACGGGGTCGCGCCCAGCTCCGCCGCCCTGGCCCGCAGCGCTCCCGCCCGCTCCGGTGCCACCGTGAAGACGTGGGCGGCGCTCAGCACCACCTCGGTACCGCGACGGCCCGGGAACGGGTCGACCGCCTCGGGCGCGCCGGCGAGCGCCGCCGCGAAGTGCGTCCGGGAAGCCGGCCAGTGGGCGTTCGACCACTCCACCAGTTCGCGGTACTCCGGGCCGGGCCGGACCGCCGGCGGCCGGCGGCCGTCACGCAGCGCCGAGTACAGCACCCCCAGGTCGCGCAGCAGCACGCCCAGCGACCAGCCGTCGCTGACGAGGTGGTGGACCGCCAGCAGGACGACGTGGTCCTCCGGTCCCCGGCTCGCCACGGCGAGCCTGGTCATCGCTCCCGACGCGAGGTCCGTCGGCCGGTCGCGTTCGGCGACCAGCCGTGCCGACACCTCCTCGTCGCTCGCGCCGGGCAGGTCCACCAGCACCACGTCCGTGCGCGGTTCGTCGTCCAGGACGGCCCGCAGCACCCCCGGCTCGGCACCGGGCACCGGGACGAACCCGGTCCGCAGCGCGGGGTGGCGGCGCACCGCCTCGCGCAGGGCGTCGACCAGGACGTCCGTCCGCAGGCCCTGCGTCACCCGGAACATCACCGCCACCGAGCCGACGTTGCGGTCCGGGGCCTCGGCCATCCAGCGCAGGAAGTTCTCCTGCTGGGAGGTGAGCGGGAGGTCGTGCGGCTGCGCGCGCAGCGAGCGGAGGAAGGCCGTGACCTCGGTCCCGTCCTGCTCCACCGGCGTGACCGGGGCGGCCTCGGCCCGCTCCAGCCAGGCCGCCTGGGCGTGCAGCGAGGGGCGCTCGAAGACGAGCGCCGTGCGCGCCGCCACGCCGAACCCGGCGGAGATCGCGGCGGCGAGCTGGACCGCGCGGAACGAGTCCCCGCCGAGGGCGAAGAACTCCTCCTCCACCGACCGGACCGGCCGGCCCAGCACGGACCGCCACAGGGCCGCCAGGGCGAGCTCCCGCGCCGTCTCCGGGGCCCTTCCGGCCACCGGGGCGGGCTCCTCGAACGCGGTCCGGAGTTCGTGCTTGAGCACCTTGCCGCTCGGGTTGCGCGGCAGCGAGTCCGACACCAGGATGCGCACGGGCAGTTCGGGCCGGGCGAGCCGCTCGCTCAGGAACAGCCGCAGACCGGCGAGGTCGATCCCGCCCGGCATCGCGACCACCGCGGCGACCGGCACCTGGCCCATCACCGGGTGCGGCAGGCCGAGCGCGGCCGCGTCGGCGACCTGCGGGTGCTCGTGCAGCACCGCCTCGATCCGCAGCGTCGAGACCTTCAGCGCACCCGACTTGACGATGTCGCTCTCCCGGTCGACCAGGTGGAGGAAGCCGTCCTCGTCCAGTCTGCCGAGGTCGCCCATGCGCACCCAGCCGTCGCGGAAGACGGTGTCGTCGGCCGCTCCGGCGTACCCGCGCGGCGGGCCGGGCTGGCGCAGCCAGATCTCGCCGGTCCCGCCGGGCGGGACCGGCTCCCCGGTGTCGTCCAGGATCCGCAGGTCGGCCGGGTCGGTCGGGCGGCCCACCGAGCCGGGGCGGCCGGGGTCCACGATCGCGGATATCTGGGCGGGGGCGGCCTCGGCCGAGGTGTAGGTGTTGACGACCGTGGCCTTCGGCAGGGCGGCGGACAGCCCGGCGGCGACGGCGGGCGGGAGCGCGGCGGCGGTGGAGCCGACGAGCAGGACGCTGCCGAGGTCCCGGCGGCCGGCGACCCCGGAGTTCAGCAGTTCCACCGCCATCGACGGCACCAGGAAGACCGTGCCCGCGCCGGACTCCTCGACCACCCGCCCGAACTCCTCCGCGTCGAAGCGCGGCAGGCAGACCGTCGCGGGCTGCGCGGTCAGCGCGTTCACGAGGACGGCCTGCGCGGCGTTGGTCCCGATCGGGAAGGCGTGCACCGCGTGCCGTGAGTGCGCGTACGGGCGGGGGCGGGGGTCGAGGACCAGTCCGGCGGTCAGGCTCGCGTGCGCGGCCCGGACGCCCTTGGGGGTTCCGGTCGTTCCGGAGGTGCCGATGATCTGGGCCAGGTCACCCGGTGCGACCCGGTGGGGCGGAGCGCTCCCGTCCGGCGAGTCGAGGCCGTCGAGCCCGAACGTGGGCAGTGCGGTGCGCGGGCCGTTCCCGGCAACCGCCCAGCGTGCCCCGGTGGCCTCGACGAGCCGTTCCACATCGGCCCCGGCCAGGTCCTCGCGGATCACCAGCCCGGCCGCGCCCGCGTAGTGCGCGGCCAGGAACGCCACGGCGTACTCGTCCCACTCCCGGTTGGTGAACAGCAGCGCCACCGTGTCTCCCGGCCGCACGCCCGCCCGGGCCAGCCCGTGCGCGGCCCGGACCGCCCGCTCGCGCCACCGGCCGTACGTGAGGGTCCCACCGCCCGGCACGAGCAGGGCGGTGCGGTCGGGGTGGAGCGCGGCCCGGTGGTCCAGGAGTGCGGGCAGGGTGAGGGGAACGGGGGCGGACTGGGCGCTGATGACGACTCCCGGGAGTGCTTTGGGAGGGCGGCGCCACGACGGCGGAGGGCGGGGCCGGCCCCGGATTGGTCCAGACCGTATCGGACTTGCGAGAGGAGGCGCCAGATCCGCCGACAGATCGTCACGCGCCGCCCGGAACCCCGGAGTCCCGCCTCGCCGGGTGCCGTGGAGCGCCCCGTTGAACGGGCCTCGTGGTCCCCGTGGTTCAGCGCGGATCCGGGCCGGTCGAACCCGGGAGGGTGCGCCGTCCGTGCTACCGGTTGAGGCCGGGCGGCAGCCGGCACGAGGACGGACGCGGGAGGACAGCGATGGCCTGGTACCAGGGGCCGAGCCGGATCACGGTGACGGCGGTGGAGGGGCGGTTCCCGCAGCGGGCGGTGGTGACGGTCCGGGGCGCCGCTCCGGTGGAGCTTTCCGGGGAGGTCGGCGCCGTCCACCTCGTGGACGCGGAGAGCTGGCAGCTGGACCTGGAGCACCGCCACTTGGGCGACTGGTGCCCCAACATCCGTGCGGTGCAGGGTCGTTGGCAGGAGATCCGGGGTGTGCTGACGCAGGTCGTGCACAGTCGCAACCGTGATCAGGCGGGCGACCGGCAGGACCGCAACCTGGTGCTGCGGATCGAGCGGATCGTGCCGGACGGTGACAAGCCCTCGGCCGTGACCGGGACCCCGGTGGCGCGCCGGACCACCGCCGCGCACCACGCTCCGGCGGTCCCGGCCGGCTCGGCCGCCCCGCGGACCTCGGCCGGAGGGTCGGGCGGTGCGGCGGCGCCCGGCGTGCGGACGAGCGGCGCGGGTGCGGGTGCGGGCACGGGCGCGGGTGCGGGAGCCGGTGCCGGGGGCTATCCGGGGGTCCGGGTCACCGGCTCGGGGGGTGCGACCCGGACGGGTACCTCCACCACCTCCTGGAGCGGCTGACCTCCTGGAGCGGCTGACCGGCCGCCAGGAGCCGTCCGGTGTGATGGTGTGCGGCATGCCGCTGTGGGAGTAATCGGGGCACAAGGGCCGTCCGGTCGTCACGCTGTCCGTGTTGACCACGGTCCGGACCGGCGGTGCCACCGCTGCGCGGGTCGCGTGATCCAGTACCCCGAAGCCTCGCCTCAAGCCATCACATCGGGAGACACCAGTGACCAGACACCACGCCCCGGGACGTCCCGTCGCCGACGGAGAGGCAGGCGTCCACGCCCGTGCGCGGTGGCGGCGGGCCGGGGTCGTGGCAGGGGTGTGCGTGGTGCTGGCCGGTACCGGGCCGATCCCCGCGACCGCCGCGGCGACCGGGTCCGCGCCGGCCGCCACCCCGGTGCGGACCCGGGGAGCCGACCCGGTGGTCACCTTCGCCTTCACCGGCGCCCCGCAGAGCCTCACCATCCCGGCCCAGGCGGTGGTCACGATCACCGCCGACGGCGCGGGCGGCGCCGACAACACCGGCACCTCCTGTTCCGTCACGGGGACGGGCGGGACGGGGGCGCGGGTCGTCACCACTCTCCCGCAGACCACCGCACCGACGACGGTCACCGTCAACGTCGGCGGCACGGGCGGCAAGGGCTGCAACGGCACGGGGACGGGGGGTGCCGGCGGGTTCAACGGCGGCGCTCCGGGCGGGGGCATCTCGGTCACCGGCTTCCGGGCGGAAGGGCCGGGCGGGGGCGGGGCTTCCAGCGTCAGCGTGGGCTCCTTCCTGGTGGTCGCCGGGGGCGGCGGTGCCGCCGGGGGTACCGGAAGCGGCCGGACGGGTGGCAACGGGGGCAACGGCGGGACGACACCCGATGCCACCGACGGTACCGCCGGAAGCGCCGCCGGCCCCGGGGCCGCGGCGGGGCAGGGCGGGGGCGGCGGCAAGACCAGCACGAGTACGGGTGGTCCGGGCGGGGCCGCCGGCAGCGTCTCCTTCTGTGTCGCCACGCCGGGTGCGCCGGGAGGCGGGTTCGTCGGTACCACGATCGGCACCGGAGGCACCGGCGGATCGATCGACGGCGGCTGTGCCGCCACGACCACCGGTGCGGGCGGGGGCGGTGGCGGCGGGTACTTCGCCGGTGGTGGCGGCGGCAGCGGTGCCGTCAACAACACCGGCACCGCGGCAAGCGGCGGCGGTGGCGGTGGCGGGAGCAGCTTCGCGACCCCGTCGGGCACCGGGACGTCCTCCGCGCTGTCCGCGATCGGGACGGCGAACCACAACGGCCAGGTGATCATCAGCTACACCGTGGGCAAGCCGGTCACCACGACCATGACCGCGATGCCCCGGAGCACCCGGGTCGGCTCGCCGGTCGTGCTCGGCGACACCGTCTGCCCCGGCGCGGGCTCCACGACCAGGCCCACCGGAACCGTCACGTTCACCGACACCACCACGGGGACGCCCCTCGGCACGGGACGCCTGTTCCTCTCCCTCGGCAACTGCGCCGTCGGCGGGACGGTCACCGCCTTCCGCACCGCGGGCGTCCACACCGTCACCGCCGTCTACAGCGGTGACTCGGTGTACCAGGACAACAGTGCCGCCCCCGAGAGCATCACCGTGACGGTGAGCCCCTGACCGGCGCGGGTGACAGGGTGATACCGGGCGGGGCCCGCGAGGACGACTCGCGGGCCCCGCCTCTGGCGTGCCCGCCCGAGGCCGGCTCCGAGCGCACCGGCTCCGAGCGCACCGACTCGGCGCGCACGAGGCCTGCGACCTGCAACGTCACGGCGCACACGGCTCATTGGGAAACTTTCCTAACGAAAACCGTTGACCGCGGAGCCCGGCGCCCCCGATCCTGTGAGACACCCTTCGTGGACCGCCGTTGTCCGCGCGGGTGTTCGCGGCTCCCCGACCTGCCGTCACCGTTCCGCTGGATCGACGAAAGTGAGTTGGCATGCGCAAGACCATCGGAGTCCGTCTCACCGCTCCGCTGCTGGCCGCCGCCCTCGGGCCGGCCGCGCTCCTGCTGGCCCCCGGGGCCTTCGCGACGGCGGCCCCCGCCGCGGCGGCGGTGCCCGGGATGGCCGCCGCGCCGTACGAGTACCTCGGCTGGGGCAACCCGCAGAAGCCGACCGACGTGATGAAGGCGACCGGCGTCACGTGGTTCACCCTGGCCTTCGTCCTCTCCGACGGCGGCTGCAACCCGGCGTGGGACGGCAGCCGCGTGCTGTCCGGCGGTTCCGACGAGGCCGCGATCAAGTCGATCCGGGCGGCCGGCGGGGACATCGTGGTCTCGGTCGGCGGGTGGAGCGGCAACAAGCTCGGCGAGAAGTGTTCCAGCGCGAGCGCGCTGGCCGGCGCGTACCAGAAGGTGATCGACGCCTACAAGCTGAAGGCGCTCGACATCGACATCGAGGACACCGAGTTCAGCAACGCGACGGTCCGTCAGCGGGTGGTCGACGCACTGAAGATCGTCAAGACGAAGAACCCCGGCATCGTCACCTACGTCACCATGGGCACCACGCCGAGCGGTCCGGACGCCAACGGCAAGGACCTCATCAAGCGGGGCGCGGCCGCGGGCCTGGCGAACGACGGCTGGGTGATCATGCCCTTCGACTTCGGTGGCCACAGCGGCAGCATGGGCCAGGCGACGGTCAGCGCGCTGGACGGGCTGAAGGCGGCGGTCAAGAGCGCGTACGGCTACAGCGACGACGCGGCGTACCGGCACATCGGCGTCTCCTCGATGAACGGGAAGACCGACGAGGCGGGGGAGACCGTCACCACCGCCGACTTCCGCACCATCCTCGGGTACGCGAAGCAGCACCACCTCGCCCGCTTCTCGTTCTGGTCCGTCAACCGGGACCGCGCCTGCGGTTCCGGCACCGACGCCGACGCCTGCAGCGGCGTCGCGCAGTCCCCGTACGAGTTCACCAAGATCGTCGTCCAGTACCAGGGCTGAGACGCGGCGGCGGCCGCCCGGGCCGCCCGGGCCGGCGGAGCCCGGGGGTCGAACGGCCCGGGGGATCAGCGTGGCGCAATGCCGAGGGGCCCGCACCGCGCAGCGTGTGCGCGGTGCGGGGGGGGCCCCGAGCCCACGCGGGGGGGGGGGGGGGAACAAAAACGGG